>NZ_MWJM01000003.1:0-257518 GCF_002018435.1 Mammaliicoccus fleurettii
TTTCTTCGTCGATTACATTGTACTAAAGTGAGCTATATATGGCTCTTATTTTATTACACAATTATATGGACATATTCAATTTATCGACCTGGAATAATCCCAATTATCATAATAGCGCCATACTACCACTCTATAAACTTCAAATATTAATTTATCCAATAAATCCACTAAAACTTTCATTACAACTTATCTACGACTTTTATACGATGTCAATTTACTTTTCTATTTACACTTTTATAGATATAATTAATATAAATTTAAGAAGGAAGTTGCATGACATGTTATTTCAAGACATTATAAATTGGTTCACTTATGAAAATATTACTGAATTAATTGAAACGTTTAGATCTTTCGGGATATTTATTGCGTTTTTATTACCATTTATTGAAGCATTTATTCCATTTTTACCTATTATTTTGTTCGTTATAGCTAATGTAAATGCATATGGTTTATTTTTAGGATTTATAATTTCGTGGGCTGGAACTGTTGCGGGAAGTTACCTTGTCTTTTTATTTTTAAGATTAATTTCTAAAAAGCCATTTATGAAAAAAATTGTTGAACAACCAAGAGTTGTAAAGTTTATTCACTGGATTGATGATCACGGGTTTGGTCCATTGTTTATTTTACTATGTTTCCCATTCACACCTGGTGCATTAGTAAATATGGTGAGTGCTTTTTCAAATATTAGTAAGCAAGTGTATTTAATAGCATTGATTTTATCAAAAGCGATTATGATATTTACTTTGAGTTTCATCGGGGCAGACATAAATTCCTTTTTTGAAAGTCCTAAAAAGAGTATAATAGTATTCGTGATTATATTTATGCTATGGTTAGTAGGTAAAGGATTTGAAAAATATTTTGACAAACGATTGAAAAACAGGAGTTAGCGATGAAAAAATTATTCGAATGGGCAATTGCAATTATTATCGCGTTAGTATTATTATTTATAGTGAGAACTTTTTTATTTATAGGTTATATTGTTGATGGTGATTCAATGGAGCCAACTTTCCATGATGAAGACAGATTAATTGTTAACAAACTTGTTAAAAATATTGGACAGATAGATAATGGAGATGTTATTGTTTTTCATGCTAATAGAGAGTCTGACTTTATAAAAAGAGTAATTGGTTTACCAGGTGACACTGTTGAAATGAAAAACAACAAATTGTATATTAATGGTACACAAGTTAACGAGCGTTATTTAAATGATAATATAAAAACGGATGATTTCAGTACTAGAACAATTCAAGGTTCTAAAAGTGACGTTATTCCTAACAATGAATACTTAGTATTAGGAGATAATCGCGGTAATAGTAGGGACTCAAGAGAAATTGGGTTTGTTCACGAGAAAGATATTGTTGGAGAAGTTAATTTAAGATATTATCCATTTGATAAAATAGATGTAAATTTCGATAAATAATAATAATGAGGTGGCATTTTTGAAAAAAGAGATATTTGAATGGGTCGTAGCAATTGCAGTCGCAGTTGTATGTGTATTATTAATACAGAAATTCTTATTTGTAACTTATACAGTTTCTGGTGATTCGATGCATCCAACTTTAAAAAATGGTGAAAAAGTAATTGTAAATAAAATTGGATACAAAGTTGGAAATATTGATAACGGAGATGTCATTGTATTTCATGCAAATGAAAATGATGATTACGTAAAGCGTGTTATCGGTAAACCAGGTGATACAGTAAAGTATGATAATGATCAATTATATGTAAATGATAAAAAAGTACCAGAAGAATACTTAAAAGCAAATAAAGCAAATAAATCTCGTGATTTACTAACTGAGAATTTTGAAGTTAAAGACCTCGTTAATTCAAACGGCGTTAATAAAATTCCAAAAGGTGAGTATCTAGTACTTGGAGATAATCGTGAAGTAAGTAAAGATGGCCGTTCATTTGGACTAATTAATGAAGATGTCATTGTCGGTGAAGTAGCACTTAGATTCTGGCCAATCAATCAATTCCATTATGATTTTGACCCATCTACAAATTAGTAATATAAATAGGTTGAACACCTCACTTAAAATTAAGTGAGGTGTTCTTTTTATGTTAAAATATATACATGAGAAATTGCCAAGGAGGTCGAATTAATGCAACTAAATGTATGGACTGGTCGAAGTGGCACCGGAAAAACTAAACAAATGATTGAACAAATGACAGAAGCTATGATAGAGAACCCATTAGGTGACCCAATTATCTTTTTAACACCTACTCAAAATACGTTCCAATATGAACAAGCATTTGTTCGAAATCCAAAATTAAAAGGAAGTATAAGAACCTCAGTATTTGGCTTCGAAAGACTAAGCTGGAGAGTCTTGAGTGATGAGGGCGGTTTAATAGAACAGCAAATATCTGATGAGGCATTAGAAATGCTTACTTATCATTTATTACATACACACAAACAACAATTAAATTTATATCAATCTACAATTCAACATTATGGATTTAGTCATAAGATGATGAATGAAATTAAAGATTTCAAAAAATATAATGTACAACCAGAAGATATCTCAGTATATATTGAAAATAATGATAATATACCAAAAAGAATGAAAGATAAATTAAGTGATATTGAAACGATTTATAAAGCATTAGAAGGGCAACTCGATGGTCGCTATGTGCAAGCTGAAGATGTATTGTACAAATTAATAGAGAAAATTCCAAATTCTGATTATATCAAACAAGCTGATATTTATATTGATGGATTCCATAACTTTTCAACTTTAGAATATCGTGTTATTGAAACACTTGTAAAATACAGTAGGTCTGTAACGATAGGATTAACGACCGACGGGGATAAAGATCCGTTTAGTTTATTTAGAAAGACTTCTGAAACATTAAGTCATATAGAAGAAGTTGCGCAATCATTACATACTACAATAAATAAAAAGCATTTTAGTAATGCTACAAGATTTAACAATAACCAAGACTTAAAACATTTAGAAAGTCAGTTTGATGCGTTATTACCAAACAAAATTGATAGTAAAAATTTAAAGGTTATTGAAGCATCAAACATGAGAGAAGAAGTTCAATATGTAGCTAGAGAAATCTTGAGACGATCTCGTGAAGACAATTTATCATTTAAAGATATTGCCATACTTTATCGTGATCCGAACTATGAACAGCTAATTGAAACAGTTTTACCTCATTTTAATATTGCTTTTAATCATGATGCTAAAAAGAAAATGGCATATCATCCTTTTATAGAATGTTTAAGGTCAATGTTAGAAGTGATTCAATCAGGTTGGAGATTTGAACCTGTCATGAGAATGCTGAAAACAGGTATATTAACGAGTCATATACCAAACGATTCTTATTTAATTGATATTCTTGAGAATTATGCTTTTGAAAGAGGTATATCAGGTAAAAGATGGACTAATCCAGAATTTTTCACTATTGAATCATTTGAAAAATTAGGAAAAAAATCGTTGAGAAAAGAAGAAGATACTTTTGTTGAAGAAGATATTAATACAATTAAAAGTGTAATCAACTTAAAAGATTATATAGTTAGTCGAATTGAAAAGTTAAACAATGCTTTATCTGAAAGTAAAACAGTTGAAGACTTTACGGTTAGATTATATGAAGTGATAGAGAAATTTGAATTACCAACTCATCTAATGACGATGAGAGATGAGTTAGAAATAAAGAGTCAATTTGAAGAAGCTGAACAAATAGACCAAGTGTGGGAAGGTACAATTCGAATATTTGATGACATTGTAGAAGTATTAGGAGATGTTACTTTATCACTTAATGAGTATATTGAAATTCTTGATCGCGGTTTAGATGAATTAGAATTTTCAATGATACCTCAAACATTAGACGAAGTAACAGTTGGTAATATGGATTTAGCTAAAGTAGATAATAAAGAAACAGTATTTTTATTAGGTATGAACGATGGTGTCTTACCAAGTGTATCCAATCAAATGCTTTTACTTACAGATGATGAGAAAAAGGAATTGGTAGAAACAAGTGGATTGGAACTCAGTCCGACAAGTGATATTTTACAAATGGATGAAGCGTTTGTATGTTATATTGCGATGACACGTGCTAAAAGAGAAGTCGTATTTACGTATAGCCTTATGTCTGACAGTGGAGAAGTAAGAGAAAAAAGTCCATTTATCAATACAATTCAATCATTATTTACAAATTTAGAAGTTAAATCACTTAAATCAAGTATTGAGAATAATCCTATTCAACTTTTAGAACATGAACATCAAAGTCAAATGCATATATTTGAACACTTAAACGATTGGTTAAATGATGAAATCGTTAATGATATTTGGTTAGATGCTTACTATGCAGCTCAAGATATACATTATTTAGACAATACAATTCAATTTTTAACATCAGCTTTAACTTATAAAAACGACACAGTTCAGCTTAATACAGAAGTATCAGAACAATTATATGGTAAAAAAATAAACGCAAGTGTTTCAAGATTTGAAACATACAATCAATGCCCATTTAAACATTATGTATCACATGGATTAAGGTTGAACGAACGATCTAAATATCAAATTCAGAGTGTAGATATTGGTAATATATTCCATCAAACTTTAAAATATATATCTGATGAGGTTAACGGAGATTTTAGTAAATTGTCAGCTCAAACGATGACAAAATTAATTAATGAAGCCATTGATGAAAGTTTGCCTAAAATTCAGTTTGATGTATTACACCGAACAGCACACTACAGATATTTAAAATTAAGAATACAAAATATACTTAAATCAACATTAGAAGCAATGAAATATCAAACAGGTCATTCAAAATTTAAAGCCTATCAATTTGAATTGAATTTTGGTGCTACATCTAAGCATCAATTGAAAACAACGCCGCTTGCGACTAAACGTCAAATACCGATTAATATAAGAGGGCAAATAGATAGATTAGACGTTTATAAAGGAAAAGATAAAGACTATGTTTCAATAATTGACTATAAATCGTCTGAAACCAATCTAGATTTAACAAAAGTTATGTACGGAATGCAAATGCAAATGTTTACTTATCTAGATGTTGTATTACAAAACAAGACAATTTTAAATCTACAAGATGAAGTGTCGCCAGGGGCACTATTATACTTCCATGTACATGAGCCAGAAATAAAAGCAAAAAGCTGGGGAGAAATTCCTGAAACTGATGATATATATCAACATACAATTGAAAAGTTTAAAATGGATGGTTATGTTAACAAAAATCCTGAAGTAGTAGATGCACTAGATGATAAATTAAATGAACAACTTAAATCGGATATGATACCAGTTGCAAGAAAGAAAAATGGAGATTTATACAGCTATAGTAAAGCATTGGACGAAGATTTATTCTATAAATTAATGAACAAAAATAGAAATAATTTTGTTGAAACGGCTACACAAATTATGGATGGTCATACAGAAGTTACACCTATGAGATATCAAAAGAAACTACCTTGTCAATTTTGTGAATATAAGTCAGTATGTCATATTGATCCTATTACAGATACTGACCAATATAGAGAAATAGACCATACTTTAAGTAAAGATGAATTGATTAATATGTTAAGAGAGGAGGAAGAAGAATAATGTCATTACCTGTTAAGCCATTTGATGCACAATGGACAGACGATCAGTGGAAAGCTATTTATACTGAAGGAAGAGATATTCTAGTTGCTGCAGCTGCAGGAAGCGGTAAAACTGCTGTATTAGTTGAGCGTATTATTCAAAAAATCATGCGTAATAAACAAGATGTGAATAAATTACTTGTTGTAACATTTACGAATGCGAGTGCTAGAGAAATGAAAGCAAGAGTGAATGCTGCTATTCAACAAGAAAGTTTAAAATATCCTGAAGATGAACATTTAAAATCCCAAAGAATAAAAATTCATCAAGCACAAATATCTACACTTCACAGTTTTTGTTTATCATTAATTAAATCACATTATGATGAAATAGATATAGATCCAAACTTTAGAACAGCAAATGAAGTAGAAGGTATCGTACTTTTAGAACAAGCAATTGATGATGTATTAGAAATGTATTATGAAAAAAATGAACAACCGTTTTTAGATATAGTTGAACATTTGTCAAACGACCGATCTGATGAGCCATTAAGAGATACTCTGAAACGGTTATATCGATTTAGTATTGCACATGCCAATCCAATTGCCTGGTTAAATCATTTAGATAAACCATATAAAGAGATAGATATAAAACATCCATATTTCAATATGTTGAATCAATTAATCAATCGTAAATTAGATAGTGCTATGCATGCTTTATATCAATCATTGGATTGTTATCAACATTTGAATGACGTCGACAAGCATATGACTTATCTTGAAGGTGAAAGAATTTGGATTGAACAAGTTATAAATGGAACTAAATCACTTGATAATCTCCATCTAGATGTCGCTTTAAAAAAATTGCCAACTAATACTGCCAAAATTAAAAGTCAAAATGAAGGTGACGAGCAGTTATTAGAACTTGGAAAGAATTATCATAAAGATTATATTGACCATTTAAAAGCGTTATCAGAAGGTTATTTAAGTCGTGATAGAGAAGAGTTAGTTCAAGATATGCATGAGATGCATCCAAGAGTAAGGGTAATTGCTGACATTACAAAAGACATCATTAAGTATTTCAAAAGTTTAAAACAGAATAAACGTATTATCGATTTTTCTGATTATGAACATTTAGCTTTAGAAATTTTAACTGATGATGAAGGTAAACCATCAGAGATTGCACTCCAATATAGAGAGTTATTCGATGAAATATTAGTAGATGAATATCAAGATACTAACAGAGTACAAGAAGCAATTATAAGCTGCATTAAACGTGGTGAAGAATATAATGGTAATTTATTTATGGTTGGAGATGTAAAACAATCCATTTATAAATTTAGACAAGCAGAACCAGAATTATTTATAGAAAAATATAAACGCTTTAATCAGGCAAAGCATGTATCAGGAGAAGTCATCGATTTATCTAAAAACTTTAGATCTAGAAGAGAAGTATTAGATAATACGAATTATATATTCACACACATGATGGATGAAACTGTTGGTGAAATTGAATATAATGATGAAGCCAAATTGTATTATGGCGCTGATTATGATGAGCAAAACACACCATTAGAAATGGATGTTTTAGTTCAAGATTCATTTGAAGAGGAAGACAATAATCTTATAGAAGCGAAATGTATCGTAGATAAAGTTCAACATATTCTTGATAATAAACAAGTATATGATAGAAAAACACAAAGCTATCGTCCGGCCACTTTTAAAGATATTGTCATTTTGGAAAGAAGTTATAGTAACGCAATGCATTTACAGCAACAATTTAAAGATGCCAATATACCTTTTTATGTCGAATCGAAGAAAGGTTATTTCGAACAAAATGAAATTCGCTTAATGCTTTCATTTTTACGAGTTATCGATAATCCTTTACAAGATAAATATTTAGTAGGTTTAATGCGTTCAATTGCTTTTCAATTTAAAGAAGATGAGTTAGCAGAAATTAGAAATAAAGCACCACAAGAAATTTATTATTTCGATTCAATATATAAATATATAGCTGATTCTGAAGCAGATACACAACTAGTTGAAAAGCTTAATAATTTCTTAAAACAACTGAAAAGTTACCAGTCTTATAGTAAGGCTGTTCCTGTTTGGCAATTGCTAGATAAATTATACAACGATTACTATTTAATTTCTTATTTCAGTGGACTTACTGGTGGCGTACAAAGAAGACAAAATTTATACGGATTATTAAATAAAGCAATTCAGTTTGAAGCGTCTAGTTTACGAGGGATTTTTCAATTTATAAGGTTTATAGATGAGTTAATAGAACGTGGCCAAGATTTTGGTCAAGAAAGTGTTATTGGTCCGAATGATGATGTCGTACGTATGATGACAATTCATAGTAGTAAAGGATTAGAGTTTCCATTTGTTATATATTCTGGTATTACAAGAGAATTTAATCGTGCAGATTTAAGAAATCATGTTATATTAAACAATCGCTATGGTATGGCTTTATCTTATTTTAATATTGATAAGGCATTAACATACCCAACGTTAGCGTCTATTATCTTTAAAAATATAAATGAAACTGAAATGATATCTGAGGAAATGCGTTTAATTTACGTCGCACTAACAAGAGCTAAAGAAGGTTTATATCTAGTTGGTCGAGTTAAAAATGAAAAAGCAGTCGAAAATTTAGGATTAGTAAATGCAGATAAATTTGAAATGATTGATCCTGAATATAGAGTGAAAGCTAAATCAGCATTTGATCTCATTTCTACTATTTTGTCTAAGTCAAAATCTCATGGCTTATCAAATGCAATTACATTTAATTCAACTCATAATGAATCATTCAATATCAATATCATTAGAGAAGAAGAAAGCAATGAAGAAGATGATGTATTAAATGACAAACCTACTATTGAAACACTATTAAATTATAAACCATCAGATAAAAAAGATGAGATATACAATCAAATGGTGTACTCATATCCTAATGAGAGCCTATTAAATATAGCAGCAAAACAGTCAGTATCAGAAATTAAGAGACAGCGAGAAACTGAAGAAGCGGGAACAGATTATCAAATCGTAAGACAATATCAGCTAGGTACAAAATCATATGACAAACCTAAGTTCTTATCTAATCAAAAGAGACAAAGTGCTGAAATAGGTACTTTAATGCATGCAGTGATGCAACATCTCCCTTTGAAAAGCGGTGGCTTAAATATTGACCAACTAAAAGATCTTGTGAATGAACTCATAGAGAAGGACATTTTACCAGATGACACGTTAGATGATATCGACTTATCACTTATTCAAGGATTTATTCAATCAGACTTATATACTCGATTAGTAAATGCTGATAAAGTGTTTAGAGAAGTGCCTTTCGTAGTTGGTCAAGATGATATTGATCAAGGATTAACTTTTAATGTTTCTGAGGATGACAATAAACCTATCATTCAAGGGATGATTGACTGTATATTTGTTGAAGGAGATAAAGTTTCTTTCATCGATTATAAAACAGATACATTTATTGTACGAAGAGGTAAGACTGAAGAAGAAGTGGCAGAAACAATGAAGCAAAAATACGAAGTACAAATGCAATATTATAAAAATACTTTGGAAACAATTTTACAACAACCAGTTGAAGGGTATTTATATTTCTTTCAATATGGCACGAAACACATCAAGGAGAATAATTAATGGCAAAACAAAGAATATTTAGTATTGATGCATTAAGAGGATTTAGTTTATTAGGCATATTACTTATGAACATCTTAACATTTGCTTTTCCATATCAAATCATCAATCCATTTGAATTTTTTCAACAACAAGATGGTGCATTATTTAAAATAAGCTCACTTTTTATTATTGCATCATTTTATCCAATATTTGCATTTTTATTTGGGTATGGCTTATCCATAATGTATCAAAATAGTATAGAAAAAGAACTGAATTATTATCCAATGATAATAAGAAGATTGTCATTTTTATTACTAATTGGAATGATCCATGGCATATTTATATTTTACGGTGATATTTTAGCTACATATGCATTGTTAGGATTTATTGCGATTATTTTCGTGAGACTAAAGCCACAACATTCGTTAGTTGCGCTAACTATTGGTTTTGGTATTTTAATTCTTTTGTATATTTTACCTATGGTTTTATTACAAGATGCTACTCAAGTTGAAAATTTTGTAGGGTTACAAGAATTAGAAAGAGTCAATAATATATTAGCAAGTGCAGACTATTTATCAATTATAGGTGTTAACTTGAAGTACTTTGGCATGAATGTAGCAAATACTATTTTAGTTGGTCCTTTTAGTATATTACCAATTATGTTATTCGGAATATATGCACATCAAATAAATTGGTTGAATAAAATTCGTAATCATAAAAATTTATACACAGTAATTGGACTCGTTATTTTTATTTTAGGATTAGCAATTAAAATGATTCAAATCGTCTTAGAAGGATCAATGACATCTCAATTAATTAGTCAATTGCTTGGTGGGCCAATTGTTGCGCTAAGTTATATTATCTTTTTTGTACTACTATGTGAAGATGCAACAGCCAGAAAAGTGTTAAATCCGCTACAATATATTGGTAAATTAAGTTTAACGACTTATTTAACACAAAGTATAATTTGTATCTTTATCTTCTATGGTATTGGGCTGAACTATTATGGTAAATTACCAGTACTCACAATATACACAATTGCTATTGTTATATATTTAGTTCAATTGTTATTGAGTTATTTATATTTAAAGAAATTCAAACAAGGTCCAATAGAGAAATTGTGGAGAAAAGTGACATATTTAAAATAATAGTTTGAAAATAATGCGATTTATCAAAAAATTCGTTATAATTAAGGATAAGAACAAGAAGGAGCTGACAGAGTGGATGAAATTTTTAACTTTTAAATACAAAGATATTACTTCTTATGGTGTGAAAGTAAAACGCGAAGAAGCAGTTTGGGACTTACGTAAAGTTTTCGCAGACTTTGGAGAAGAGGCATTCAATCCTAAAACATTACTAGAAGGCTTACAATTTAATATTAACGTTGACTTTCAAGAGGCAGTTCGTAAAGCAGTAGTCAAAGTAGAAGAAACTGCTGAAAAAGACGATTATAAATATAGCTTCGAAGATATCGAATTTTTACCACCTGTAACACCTACAAATAATGTTATAGCTTTTGGTCGTAATTACAAAAAACATGCTGAAGAATTAAATAATAAAGTTAATAGACTATATGTATTTACTAAAGCAGCATCTTCATTAACAGGAGATAATGCAACAATTCCTAATCACAAAGACGTAACTGACAAATTAGATTATGAAGGTGAACTAGGTGTTGTAATTGGTAAATCAGGAGAGAAAATACCACGCGGTCTAGCATTAGATTACGTATATGGTTATACAATTATCAATGATATTACAGATAGAAATGCTCAAAAAGAACATGATCAAGCATTTTTATCAAAATCATTAACTGGTGGTTGCCCAATGGGACCTTATATCGTAACAAAAGATGAATTACCTTTACCAGAAGACGTTAATATTGTGACAAAAGTTAACAATGAAATTCGTCAAGATGGTAACACTAACGAAATGATATTAAAAATTGATGAACTAATTGCTGAAATTTCTAAATATGTTGCTTTACATCCAGGAGATGTTATCGCTACAGGTACACCAGCTGGAGTTGGAGCGGGTATGAACCCAGCTCAATTTTTACAACCTGGAGATGAAGTAAAAGTAACAATCGATGGAATAGGTACTTTAACTACTTTCATTAGCGAAAAATAATAGTATTAGTAGAATATTAAGTTGATGAGCTGGAGATAATGAAACTTTTTGAATAAATTAGATTTCAGTCTCTTACTCATCTTCTTTTTGTCGTTATATTAATAAAATTTTGAATAAATTGTGAAATATAAGCAAACATGATTATTTGGTATGTAAAAAAGGCTTATTCTAATAATGCATATGTTATAATGCTATTGGAAAACAAATATTATTATTTAGGGGGAACTGAATATGATACATTTCCATATTTTTAGCTGGTTAGTAACGATTATTCTATTTTTCGTAGTTTATATGAAAGTTACAAACAAATCAGTTCATATGGTATTAAGGTTATTCATGGTGCTTACATTAATTTCTGGTTTTGTTATTTTTATACAAGCCATGGGTATTAATGGTATGTTATATGGCATCAAATTTATTCTTGGACTGGCAGTTATTGGATTAATTGAAATGACAATTGCTAAGAAGAAAAAGAATAAAAATAGCCAAGGATTTTTCATTGCAACAATAGTTGTTATGGTATTAACAATTTTATTAGGTAGTTATTTACCAATGGGCGTATTACATTTTGGTTAATTACTAACGTTAACAAATCCATTCATAACTTTATTCAATAAAGTTATGAATGTTTTTTTATGTGAAATAATTTATGACAATTTCATGTAGTTCTATCAGTAAAGTAAACGTTTTAGTATAATAGAGATAATTGGGTAATAAAGAGGGTTGAATATATGAATAAATGGACAAAGTTAGTAATAGCAGTAATTTTGATGGCACCACTTTTTAATGGTTATGCTTTTGCGAAAGATAAGGAATTTGAAGATGTGAAATATCCTAGAATATATAGTCTAGTTGTCGATCGTTTTATGAATGGTAATAATGATAATAATAAAATGATTAAAAACAATGACAAATCTGAAAATTTACCACTTGGGGGAGATTTCCAAGGGATTAAATCTAAATTAGATTATATTCATGATATGGGCTTCAACACAGTACATATTTCTCCAGTCTTTTCACACGAACAAAATGACTTTTTAGGCTATAAAGTCAATAATTACGATGAAATTGATAAAGTATTAGGTGGGGAAAAGGCTTTTAAATCACTCATTAAAGAAGTGCATAAAAAGGACATGAAAATTATAGTTGATATGCCTACTACTTATACTGATACATTTAAGCAATCAGTTAACGGTGATTTAAATAGCGTGCAAAAGTCATATTTTAAAAATGACAAATTTATAGATTTAAAAAATAATGAAAACCAAGGTATTTATAAATCTAAAGTTAAAAAATTTATAGATCAATATGAAGTTGATGGAATATCAATGAATATTGTACAGGATGGCATAGATGCTCAAGCATTTTTACCTGAAGGTATAGATACTTATGGCATCATTAACAAAGACGGCATTGATGCCAAGAACTTTAAACATTTATCTACTAACAAGAAACGTACTGCTCTTCAAGATGCGTTTAAAACGGTAAATACAAACATTCCATCATATAAAGAAGATGGAGAGGTACTTTTAGCTGATACATGGTTTACAGAAAGATTTACTAAGCATGCAGCTGATGAAAATATGTTTCCAGGAACACGTATCAAACAATTAATGACTTATATGTGGGGATATAAAGGTCCTATAATGATGAATTATGGTACTGAAATAGCAGTTAATGGTTCTAATATCGAAACGATAAATCAACTACAGAATTTCAGAACCGATAAAGAAGTAATTGATTATTTAGAAAAAATTTCAGATACATTCAAACAATATCAAGAATTATTTGAAGGAGAAGTGAAAGTTCTACCTCATAATAAAGGAACTAATGTATTTTATTATGATACGAACACGATTGATTATATATTGAATGTTAATGACTCAAGTAATTCAAAAAAAGTAACGTTAACAGACAAAGTAATTGAAAAAAACAAAATGCTCTCAGGGTTAATTTTGGGAGATAATATAAAGAAAAAGAATAATCAATATGATTTAATCACTGATAGAGAAGAAAGTGAATTATATGCAGTGATTAACGAACGAGGATTAAATAATAGTTACTTTATTGCAGCTATTTTAGTGGTATTATTATTCGGATTATTTATATTCCTTGTTTCAAGAAGAAGCAAAAGACAAAGAAATAAATCTTAAACATAGAAAAGGCTGAGACAATTAAATTGTCTCAGCCTTTTAGTTATAGAGTATCTATATTCACACAAGTTGGTAGAAGTGCAAGCAAGGGTATCTATGTTCATACAAGTTGGTAGAAGTGTAAGTATGGGTATCTATATTTACACAAGTAGGTAGAAGTGTGAGTATGAGTATCTATATTCACACAAGTAGGTAGAAGTGTGAGTATGGGTATCTATATTTACACAAGTCTATAGAAGTGTAAGTAAGAGTATCTATATTCACACAAGTAGGTAGAAGTGTAAGTATGAGTATCTATATTCACACAAGTAGGTAGAAGTGTGAGTATGGGTATCTATATTTACACAAGTAGGTAGAAGTGTAAATATGGGCATCTATATTCACACAATTTGGTAGAAGTGTAAGTATGAGTATCTATGTTCACACAAGTTGGTAGAAGTGTAAATATGGGCATCTATATTCACACAAGTTGGTAGAAGTGTGAGTATGGGTATCTATATTTACACAAGTCTATAGAAGTGTAAGTAAGAGTATCTATATTCACACAAGTAGGTAGAAGTGTAAGTATGAGTATCTATATTCACACAAGTAGGTAGAAGTGTGAGTATGGGTATCTATATTTACACAAGTAGGTAGAAGTGTAAATATGGGCATCTATATTCACACAATTTGGTAGAAGTGTAAGTATGAGTATCTATGTTCACACAAGTTGGTAGAAGTGTAAATATGGGCATCTATATTCACACAAGTTGGTAGAAGTGTGAGTATGGGTATCTATATTTACACAAGTCTATAGAAGTGTAAGTAAGAGTATCTATATTCACACAAGTTGGTAGAAGTGTAAGTAAGATTATCTATGTTCACAAAAACCTATAGAAGTGTGAAATATTTGTATAAGAAAAAAGAGCAGAATTTAATTTTTACAATAAATTTCTGCTCTTTTTAATTTTCTAAGATATTTATATCCTGGACTTTTCTAATCTATTTTTATTTTGATTGTGCTTTGTAACCAATCATATTGACGATATCTTTTGGACTTGAGAAAGGAGGGGCATAAGCAATTTCTATGTCTCTCATTTCATCTATAGTCAATTCACCGATAATAGCAGTTGATAAAATATCGATTCGTTTATCTGCGCCGTCTTTTCCTACTGCACATGCACGTAATATTTTACGCGATGATTTATCGAAATAAACACGTAAGGTGATTGGTTCTGCGTTTGGATAATACCCAGCATGTTGTTTTTGAATTTGTTCAACGACACCGTAATTGTAGTCCTTCAATTCTTGTTCTGATATGCCTACGCTTCCTAACGCGTAATCAAATATTCGTACAATATTAGTTCCAAGTAGACCACGAAAAGCTGATTTTTCATTAGGTGATTTCACTGCAAGGTTTTCAGCTATTATTGCTGCTGCTCTATGCGCTCCCCAAGCTAATGTAATACTTGTAGGTTTTTTTGTATGTCTATAAAATGTTTCAATTACATCACCTAAAGCGTAAACACTGTCTAAATTTGTTTCGAAATATTCATTGACAGGTATATAGCCTTTTTCATTTAATTGTAGTGATGATGACTTTAACCAGTCACTATTAGGCTCAATTCCAACACCTGTGATGATTATGTCATATTCTTCAACGTTACCAGATTTAAAAGTAACTTTACGGTCTGAAATATCTGCAATTTCTTCATTTAATCTATATTTGATATTTCTTTTATCTAACTCATCGAAAATGACATTATTTAAATCTTTATCCATACTTTTATTTATATGGTCACTTCTGTGAATTAATGTTGGTTCTATACCTCTAGCATAAAAATTTTCTAAAATTTCTAAACTGACATATCCGGCACCAACTATTAATGCAGATTTTACATTTTCATTTACGATAAAACTTTCGATTTCATCAGTATCAACTAAGTTTCTTAAAGTAAATAACCTATCAGATTGGAGTGGTAAGTGTCTTGCACGACACCCAGGACTTAAAATAAGTGTGTCATAATGATCATCAAAAGTTTCTCCAGTTTGATGATTTTTTACTGTAATTGTTTTATTTTTATCATTTAATGCAATAGCTTCATGAAAAGGTTTTACAGTTATATTCTTTTTATCATGAAATTTTTGAGGTGTAGCAGATAGCATTAAATTTCTGTCTTCTACAACATCTCCTAAATAATAGGGTAGGCCGCAATTGGCGAAACTCATATCTCTATCTTTCTCGTATACTACAATTTCACTTTCTGAATCAAGTCGTCTAATTTGTGATGCAACTGTGGCACCACCAGCTACTGCACCAATAACGATAATTTTATTCAATATTATCACTCCTTATAATAAAAAATTGCTACCGTGCCACTACCTGTATGAGAACTAATAACTGGACCAATGTCTGAAATAATAACATCTTTTGGTGATAAAGATTGGTGCATTAATTCTTTTAGTTTTTCAGCGTCTTCGATATCATCAGCATGAGTTATATAGATTGTTTCACTTGAAAAGTCGCTATTTTCATTTTTCATTTTATCTATAATAGCATGCCATAGTTTTTTTGAACCACGATATTTCTCGATTGGAACGAGTTTTCCTTCTTCTACATGTAGCAACGGTTTGATATTTAATAAATTACCTAAAAATGCCTGACCTTTAGACAATCTACCGCCACTTGCTAAATAATTTAAGTCTTTTACTGTGAATAAATGTCTTATTTTATCTAGTTTATTTTTAATATATTTATCTAATTCTTCGAAACTATAATTCTGTTCGATTTTATCTTGTACATCGAGTATAAGCTTGCCACATCCCATAGAAGCACTTAAAGTATCATAGATTGTTAAATCAAGATTAGGATAATCCTCTTTAACTTGTTCTTTTACTAGACAAGCAGTTTGATATGTTCCACTTAATGCACTACTAAAAGCTAAATAAATAGCTTGTTCATTATTTTCAGCAATTTCAGTGAATACTTTAGTCATTTGTTCCATAGTTGCTTGGTTAGTCTTAGGGTGTTTATTATTTTTAATAGCAGCTAATACTTCATCGTTTGATATTTCATATTGATCAACTTTACTTTCATTGTCGATGACTATTCCATAAGGTAAAAAGTAGAATCCGTATTTTTCAATTTGAGATAATGTTAAATCTGATCCACTGTCTACTATCATTTTCATTTGAATAACCCCTTACATATTTAGTCCAAAATGTTTGTTTAAGTATTTTCCGATACCATCATTATTATTAGTGTCTGTAACTTCGTTTGCTATTTCTTTAAGTTCAGGTATAGCATTACCCATAGCAATTCCATAATTAGCAAATTGAATCATTTCATTGTCATTATCTTCATCGCCAAATGCAATAATATTATCAAAATCTACATTCAAATATTCAGCAACATATTTCACAGCTTTACCTTTATTAATACCCTTTTTAACAATTTCAATAACTGGAAATGGTGCTCCCCAACGACGATGTTCAATAAATTCAGCATAATGTTTGTTTAAATGTTTTTTTATGTTAGGAATTTCATCATCTTCTGCTTGAATCAATAAACTTGTAGGTGATTCCGTAAGTAACTCATTTAATTTACCATATTTAATTTCAGGATTACCCATGCTGAAACCTTCAAATAATGTTTGGTCATAGTTATTAATATAAACTTGATCTCTTACTTCTGCTATAATATTTTTAACATTAAGTTGGCTAATATCTTGAAAAATTTTAGAAGCTATACGTGCATCAAATTGTTCATGTTTAGGTTCAAATCTATTGTCAGTCGGATGATGAATATATGCGCCGTTAAAATTAATAATAGGTGTATTCATATCCATTGCTCTATAATAATCTACACTTGCTCGATATGGTCTACCAGTTGAAATAATGATTTCATGACCAGCTTTTTTTAAATATTGTAGTACTCTTTTTGTATAAGGTGAGATGTGCTTTTCATCGTTTAATAATGTGCCATCTAAATCTAAACAGATTAAATGTTTTTCCATATCGATAACTCCTTAGTCATTTTCTTTTTGATACATACTATAATATCATATCATTTTCTTTAACCAATGCTTTAAATTTGATATATTATATGTAGTAACTTTTAGAATGAGGTGAAAATATGGAAGAAGCAATGAAAGATAGTATCATTGGTGCACTTGAAAATGTAATTGACCCAGAACTAGGAATTGACATAGTTAACTTAGGTCTTGTATATAATGTAGACTTAGACGACGAAGGATTATGTACAGTAGAAATGACATTAACTTCAATGGGTTGTCCGATGGGGCCACAAATTATAGATCAAGTTAAAACAGCATTAGCTGAATTACCTGAAATTAAAGAAACAGAAGTAAATATTGTCTGGAATCCACCATGGGGCAAAGACAAAATGTCACGATACGCTAAAATTGCATTAGGTGTAAGCTAATAGAATAAAGAAAAAGCCTAGGAGAAATCCTTGGCTTTTTTTTGGTTTAATTCAATAACAACGCACGAAGACTCCAGAGATATCGTACGATTCAGCGCAAATCCGTATCAAATCTAGCTCAAATCCAGCTCAATATATGTTATAGCTCTATTCAATCCTACAAATTGATAAAGGACAATTTTCACAGTTTATGGATTTTTTTAAGTATTCAAGGTCGTGTATTGTAATTCTTTTATGATTGACGGATACGATATTTTCTTTTTTTAAATAGCTCAACATTCGATTTACACTTTCTCTTGTGACGTTGCAAAAATTAGCTAATTCGTGATTTGTTAAATCGACATTAATCAATATACTATCTCCAACTTGAATACCGTATGTGTTTGATAACTTTATAAGTATAGAATAGAATGCGCCAGTTTTTCCTAATGTATAAACATCTCTTATTAAATATTCATTCTTTTCATTTTCGTTTTGTACCCACAATAACCATTCGTATTTAAGTACTTCATCATTTAAAATCGCTTCTTCAAATTGAATTTTGGGTATGCTATATACGATGGCTTCTTCTTTTACTCTAGCTGATAGGGTATGTTTTTTTCTACCGCAAAATAAAGTGGTGGATCCAAAGATGCTATGACGTCCAAGTAGTTTAGTGTTAAATTCTTTACCATCTTCCATCACACGATGTGTAATAACTTTTCCTTCAGAAATAACGTAAATATGGTTACATAAGTCCTCAGTATGGTATATATAATGGTGAGTATGAAAATGTAACTTTTGTCCATGTGTTTTAATGTATTCAATAACTGAAGCTGCTTCTGTATATGTAGTTTGCAAAAGATCACTTCCCCGTTTATTTTCATTTATATTTTACCATAAAATGTAAGTGAAAAGGTTTGTAATTTTGATGCTTTATATTTGTCAAAGAAGGTCAAACGGTATATAATCAAATTAAGGTCAAAGATAGTCAAACTATTAGACTGATGAAAAATTTAAAGAGGTGATACATTTGGATATTAATCAAATGACTTATTCAGTTCAAAGTGTTATCGAGAAAGCGCAACAATTATCACAATCATATGAACTACAAAATATTGAAATAGAAGCTGTATTATTATCAGCATTAAATGAAGATGAAAGTATTTTCAAAAGAACATTAGACAGAGCTCAAATTGATACAGACGAATTAGAAAGTAAATATAAACAAAAGTTAAATCAATATTCAGTAGTTAAAGGCGATAACATCCAATACGGACAATATATTTCTCCTAAACTTAATGAATTATTTAACAAAGCTAATCAAATTAAAGAAGAAATGCAAGACGACTTTATGTCTATGGAGCATATTTTAAAAGCATCTATAGAAGTCGATCAAACAACTAAAGATATAGTTGGTAATAAAAAAGAAGTTATAAATGAAATTATTAATAAAATAAGAGGGGGTAATAGAGTGACATCACAAAATCCTGAAGTACAATATGAAGCATTATCTAAATATGGAAGAGATTTAGTTGAAGAAGTTAGAAAAGGGAATATGGATCCAGTTATTGGTAGAGATGAAGAAATTCGAAATACTATTCGAATATTGAGCAGAAAAACTAAAAATAACCCAGTATTAATTGGTGAACCTGGTGTAGGTAAAACAGCAATCGTTGAGGGATTAGCACAACGTATAGTTAGACGAGATGTTCCAGATTCACTTTTAGATAAGACAATATTTGAATTAGATTTATCAGCATTAGTAGCTGGTGCTAAGTTTAGAGGTGAATTTGAAGAAAGATTAAAAGCTGTCTTAAAAGAAGTAAAAGAGTCTGAAGGTAGAATTTTACTTTTCATTGATGAAATTCATATGCTAGTTGGTGCAGGTAAAACGGATGGTGCAATGGATGCAGGTAACATGCTTAAACCGATGTTAGCTAGAGGTGAATTGCATTGTATCGGCGCAACAACGTTAAATGAATATCGACAATACATTGAAAAGGATTCTGCATTAGAAAGACGTTTCCAAAAAGTGAATGTTAAAGAACCAGACTTAGAAGATACGATTTCAATTTTAAGAGGTTTAAAAGAAAGATATGAAGTTCACCACGGTGTACGTATACAAGATAGAGCATTAGTTGCAGCAACAGAACTATCAGATCGATATATAACTGATCGATTCTTGCCAGATAAAGCGATAGACTTAGTAGACCAAGCTTGTGCAACTATTAGAACAGAAATGGGCTCTAATCCTACAGAATTAGATGCTGTAAACAGACGTGTTATGCAACTTGAAATTGAAGAAAATGCACTTAAATCTGAATCTGATCAAAGTAGTCAAATTCGATTATCAGAACTTCAAAAAGAATTGGCAGATGAAAAAGAAAAACAACAACAATTACAAAGTAAAGTTGAACAAGAAAAAGAACAAATCAAATCTCTTCAAGATAAAAGAGCAGAGTTAGACGAAAGTAAACAAGCGTTAGAAAATGCAGAAAATCAATATGATTTAGGTAAAGCTGCCGAACTTAAACATGGTAGAATACCTCAAATAGAAGCTGAATTAAAAGAACTTGAAAATGAATTTGCAGAAGAAACAGGTTCTGATCATGATAGATTAATTAGAGAAGTAGTAACAGATGAAGAAATTGGTTATATTGTAAGTCAATGGACAGGAATCCCTGTTTCAAGATTAGTTGAGACTGAAAGAGAGAAATTGCTTAAACTATCAGATATATTACATGAGAGAGTTGTAGGTCAAGACGAAGCAGTAGATTTGGTCTCTGACGCAGTAGTTAGAGCAAGAGCAGGTATTAAAGATCCAAATAGACCAATTGGTAGTTTCTTATTCTTAGGACCAACAGGGGTTGGTAAAACTGAACTAGCTAAGACATTAGCCGCAACTTTATTTGACTCTGAGAAACATATGATAAGAATAGATATGAGTGAGTATATGGAAAAACACTCAGTTGCAAGATTAATTGGTGCACCTCCAGGCTATGTAGGTTATGAAGAAGGCGGTCAATTAACAGAAGCAGTAAGAAGACAACCTTATTCAGTAATTCTTTTAGACGAGATAGAAAAAGCTCATAATGATGTATTTAACGTATTGCTACAATTATTGGATGAAGGTAGATTAACAGATGCAAAAGGTCGAAGTGTTGACTTTAAAAATACAATCATTATTATGACAAGTAATATAGGTTCCCAATATTTATTAGATGGTGTAACAGATGAAGGTGAAATCGATGAAGCAGCTAAAAAACAAGTAAATGAAAGTTTACATGCATACTTCAAACCGGAAATATTAAATAGAATGGATGACATCGTACTATTTAAACCATTATCAATTAAAGATATGAGCTACATTGTCGACCACATTATTACTAATTTAAATATTAGATTAGAAGATCAACACATTAAAATTAATGTAGATCAAGAAGTTAAAGAATGGATCGCACAAAAAGCATATGAGCCACAATTTGGAGCAAGACCTTTAAAACGATTTGTTCAAAGACAAATTGAAACACCATTAGCGAGAATGATGATAGGTCAAGAAATGAAAGAAGGCACTATTATAGATGTACATCTGGTTGAAGACGAAGTGAAATTTGAAATAAATGAATAAAAAAATTCCCGTCAACTAAAATTGACGGGAATTTTTTATGAATGTTGTGCGTTTTGTTTGTCTGAAGAAGATTTACCAACTAAAATATCTAGTAGAATAATAACTACTGTAAAGACAATAGCATAAACTGTAGGACTAACAAAATTCAGCGATTCTGTTGAGCCACCTAAACTATGTAAAACAAAGTTAATCATTTGTGATAATACGAATGCCCAAATTAATGTTAAAATGTAATGCATGACTCATCCTCCGTAACTTTTTATATCATATCTTTCATTATAATTAACTTTTTATAAATTGTATACCTATTATGATGAAAACGATTTAAAATATTTCATAAAAGAACTCAGCGCTTGTGCATTAAGGCAAAAGTGTGTTAAATTAGTACCTGATAATAACAACAGATTATAAGAAGGTGTCAATATAATGGATATTGGTATAAAAGGTTTTGGTGCATATGCGCCGAAGCAAGTGGTAAAAAATGATCATTTTGAAAGTTATTTAGATACATCAGATGAATGGATAACTAAAATGACTGGTATAAAAGAAAGACGTTTTGCTGCAGAAGATGAAGATACAAGTGATTTAGCATATGAAGCGGCAGTTAGAGCGATAGAAGATTCAGGTATTGATAAAGAAGAAATTGAAATGGTCATTGTAGCAACATCAACAGGTGATAAACCATTTCCAACAGTTGCAACAACTTTACAAAAAAGATTAGGCTTAAACAAAGTACCATCAATGGACCAACTTGCAGCATGTACTGGGTTTATTTACGGTATTGTTACTGCACAACAATTTGTAAATTCAGGTTTATATAAAAACGTATTAGTAGTTGGTGCTGATAAGTTAACAAAAATTACGGATATGAATGATAGAAGTACTGCAATTTTATTCGGTGATGGAGCCGGTGCTGCCATAATTGGTGAAGTATCTGAAGGTAGAGGTATCTTAGGTGTTGAACTTGGTTCAGATGGAAACGGTGGACCATACCTATATCAAGATATGGATGAACATACTATTCAAATGAATGGACGTGAAGTGTTCAAGTTTGCAGTAAGAATTATGGGTGAAGCTTCTACTAAAGTAGTGGAAAAAGCAGGTTTACAATCAAGTGATATTGATATGTTTGTACCACATCAAGCCAATATTAGAATTATGGAATCTGCACGGGAAAGATTAGGTATTGAAAAAGAAAAAATGAGCGTAACGGTAGATAGATTTGGGAATACTTCTGCTGCATCAATACCCTTAAGTATTGCATATGAATTAGAACAAGGTAAAATAAAAGACAATGATACAATAGTCCTGGTAGGATTTGGTGGTGGCCTGACTTGGGGTGCCATAACGTTACGCTGGGGTAAATAGGAGGAAATTGAACAATGACAGAAAATAAGCGTGTTGTAATGACTGGTTTAGGGACATTAAACCCTTTAGGTAATGATGTACCTACAACTTGGAAAAATGCAATTAACGGTGAAAACGGCATAGACGAAGTAACAAGAATTGATGTTTCTGAATTTCCAGCTAAATTAGCAGGTGAATTAAAAGATTTTAGCATTGACGAACATATACCTAAAAAAGATGCTCGTAAAATGGATAGATTTACTCAATATGCTATTGTAGCCGCTCGTGAAGCTTTAAAAGATTCCAAATTCGAAATAACAGATGAAAACAGTCATCGTATTGGTGTTTGGATTGGATCAGGTATTGGCGGAATGGAAACATTCGAATACTCACATAATATGTTATTGAAACGTGGTCCTAAAAGAGTAAGTCCATTTTTCGTACCAATGATGATTCCAGATATGGCTACTGGACAAGTATCAATCGATTTAGGTGCAAAAGGTCCAAACGGTTGTACAGTTACAGCTTGTGCAACAGGTACAAACTCAATAGGTGAAGCCTTTAAAATCATTCAACGTGGCGCTGCTGATTTGATGTTAGCTGGTGGGTCAGAAGCACCTATTACAGAAATGGCAATGGCTGGATTTAGTGCTAATAAAGCATTATCTACAAATCCTGATAAAAATACTGCATGTCGTCCTTTCCAAGAAGGTAGAGATGGTTTTATCATGGGAGAAGGTGCTGGAGTAGTTGTTCTTGAATCACTTGAGTCAGCTGAAGCTCGTGGCGCTCACATATATGCTGAAGTAGTAGGTTATGGATCAACGGGTGATGCATACCATATTACAGCTCCTTCACCAAATGGAGAAGGCGGAGCACGTGCTATGCAAGAAGCAATTAAAGATGCTGGAATTAAACCAGAAGATATTCAATATTTAAATGCTCATGGTACAAGTACACCAATCGGCGACTTATATGAAGTATTAGCAATTAAATCTACTTTTGGTGAAGCTGCTAAGAACTTAAAAGTAAGTTCGACTAAATCGATGATGGGTCATTTACTTGGTGCAACAGGAGCAGTTGAATCTATTCTGACAGCATTATCAATTGAAAATAGTATTGTAGCACCAACAATCAATGCTGATTCACCTGATCCAGAAATAGATTTGGATTATACACCAAATGAAGCTACTAAATTAGATATCGAGTACGCTATGAGTAATAGTCTTGGTTTCGGTGGACATAACGCAGTATTAGTATTTAAAAAGTATCATAAATAATAAAGCTAGATAGAAGTCTAACTAGAAATATATTATAATTTTCTACATAAAGCACCTCGTTAATTTGATTTTTATTAATTAAATTATACGAAAGTGCTTTATTTTTTTGTGAAAATAGATATTGGTACGATTTTGTAAAGTGCTGACGCCTGAGGGAATAGTATGCGTGAGAGACTACAGGCTCGAGCCATACCCTAGGCAAGCATGCACGTACAAAATCGTAAGTTTGTATAAAAAATAAGCATATCACTGTAAACTTTAAAAAATCAGTTTAGTGATATGCTTATTTATTTACAATCATTGAATTTAAACGATAAAGCCAAGAATAATCGAAACGATGAAAAATAAAGTACTCAGTACGACAAAAGAGAATATCCAATTATATTGTTTTCTTTCTTTTAAATGTAATTCTTTCATACTTGGATTCATCATCTCATCATCTTTCAAATAATCTTGTGATGCTTTTGACTTCATATGGAAATTAAACTTCCTAATAGCTTGTCTTGATACAGTACCAACACCATCCTGTTTCATAGCCAAAACCCAACTCGCAGCAAAAAGCAAAGTCATAATATAAAAGTATATATTAACCGCTTGATCAATATCTTTTAAAAAGATAAGACAAAGTAATAAAAATAAACCAATATAACTAATTGTAAAAATACTCCAATATTTCATAATTACCTACCTCAACTAATTAGAATTACTTGTATTATAACAGATTGAAAAAAATTTTTTATGTTTTGCGGAACTTAATAAAAAAAATGGTGTAATATTACTTATGTATATTTTGTGTATGTTGCTACATAGTAAATGACAGAAAATTAGCAAAAATAGGTAATCAATACATTGCTTATGAATAAATATACGTAATATATGTATATAACTGTCGCGTTGTCGCTTTATTGTAATAAAATAATTGCGTATTTCAAATAGTTTCATATTCAAAATTCAGAATATTCGTGTTGATTTACATTGTATAAATTATGTATAATGTATATAAATATTTCTGAATATTAAAAAGAAATATGAAATAGATAAGGGGATTGGAGGCAAAACAATGGTTAGGTATACTTTGAAACGTATTATTTATATGTTCATATCATTGTTTTTAATTATGACGATAACATTTTTCTTAATGAAATTGTTACCGGGTTCACCGTACAACGATGAGAAATTATCAGAAGATCAAAAGGTTATTATCAACGAAAAGTATGGTTTGAATGATCCTGTACCAGTACAGTACGCAAACTATTTGGGCAGTGTTGCAAAAGGGGATTTCGGTATTTCATTTCAATACGATAACAGAGAGGTTTGGAGTTTAATTAAACCAAGACTTGGACCATCTGTAGAAATGGGTACATACGCAATGATTTTAGGAACTATAACAGGATTATTACTTGGTATAGTTGCTGCAATTAGACAGAATACAATTATAGATTATGGGGCCACCTTCCTATCGGTAATATTTATATCTGTTCCATCATTCGTTCTAGCAGTACTACTACAATATGTATTTGCAGTTGAATGGCAAATATTCCCTGTAGCAGGTTGGAGTGGATTCATGACAGCAGTACTACCGTCGATTGCTCTAGCAGCTGGTGTAACAGCAACAATTGCACGTTACATTCGTTCTGAGATGATTGAGGTCCTTGGTTCTGATTACATAGAATTAGCGAGAGCTAAAGGGATGTCTAGCGCTCGAGTTATATTTGGACACGCAGTTCGTAATGGTTTAATTCCAATTATTACGATTATCGTTCCAATGTTAGCAGGTATTTTAACAGGTACTTTGACAATTGAAAATATATTCGGCGTACCAGGTCTAGGTGACCAATTCGTACGTTCAATTCAAACTAATGACTATCCAGTTATTATGGCTTTAACATTACTATTTAGTTTCTTATTTATTATTTCAATCTTTATAGTAGATGTACTTTATGGATTAGTTGATCCAAGAATTCGTGTTGAAGGAGGTAAAAAATAATGGCTAATAATGAAGATAACAAATTAAATAATAGCGGTTATGATAATGCCTCAGTCACACATTCTTCACAAGGTATACCTGCTGAAAAGTTTGTGTTACATGGTAGAGACAAAGTAGTAGAAGAGAAATTTGAAAGGCAAAGTCGTACATTTTGGCAAGATGCATGGAAACAATTAATAGGTAATAAATTAGCTGTAATAGGGCTAGTTGGATTATTAATCATGACTTTATTATCACTTGTTGGTCCATTAATGAATGATCATAAATTTAGTGACCAAAATGTATCACACGCAAACTTACCACCTAAAATTCCAGTATTAGATAAAGTTCCTTTCTTACCATTTGATGGTACTGATAGAGATGGCTTTGATTTATATGAAAGTCAAAGTGTAAATGAAAATTACTGGTTTGGTACAGATGAACTTGGACGTGACTTATGGACACGTACTTGGAGAGGAACTCAAGTATCATTATTCATCGGTTTAGTAGCAGCAGCATTAGATATCTTTATCGGTGTAATATACGGTGCAGTTTCAGGGTACTTCGGAGGTAGGATTGATGATATTTTACAACGTATAGTTGAAATTCTTTCTTCAATTCCTAACTTAATTGTCGTGATTTTATTCGTATTACTATTCGATCCATCAATGTGGACGATTATATTAGCCATGTCAGTAACAGGTTGGCTCGGTATGAGTCGTATCGTTCGTGGTCAATTCTTAAAACTAAAAGAACAAGAATTCGTAATGGCTTCTAGAACATTAGGTGTTTCAAACTTTAAATTAATCTTTAAACATATCCTGCCAAATACACTTGGTCCAATAATTGTAACTTCAATGTTTACAGTTCCAAGTGCGATATTCTTTGAAGCTTTCTTAAGTTTCATCGGTTTAGGGATTCCTGCACCACAAGCGTCACTAGGTTCATTAGTTGATACAGGAAGAAAGATGTTATTAATCTTCCCACATGAATTATTCGTACCAGCTGTTGTACTTAGTTTGTTAATCTTATTCTTCTACTTATTCAGTGATGGTTTAAGAGATGCATTCGATCCTAAAATGCGTAAATAATAAGGAGGAAATTAAATATGGCTAAGAGAATATTAGAAGTAAATAACTTACATGTTTCCTTCGACATTGACGCGGGGGAAGTACAAGCAGTAAGAGGTGTTGACTTTTATTTAGATAAAGGTGAAACACTAGCTATTGTTGGTGAATCAGGTTCGGGAAAATCAGTTACAACAAAAGCTTTAATGCAATTACTACCTAAAAAAGTAGGTAGAATTAAAGACGGCTCAATCTTATTTGATGGGAAAGATTTAGCTAAATTAAGTGAAAAAGAAATGCAAAAAATTCGTGGTAAAGAAATCGGGATGATATTCCAAGATCCAATGACTTCGCTTAATCCAACAATGAAAATTGGTAAGCAAGTAATGGAACCACTTATTAAGCACCAAAAATTATCAAAAAGCGATGCCAAAAAAAGAGCGTTAGATATCTTGAACTTAGTAGGATTACCGAAAGCTAAAGAAAGATTTAATAACTTTCCTCACCAATTCTCTGGTGGTCAAAGACAAAGAATTGTTATTGCGACAGCATTAGCTTGTGATCCTAAAGTGCTAATTGCAGATGAACCTACAACAGCATTAGACGTAACGATACAAGCACAAATTTTGGAGTTAATGAAAGAATTACAACATAAAATTGACACATCTATTGTTTTTATTACGCATGATTTAGGTGTTGTAGCAAACGTTGCTGATAGAGTTGCAGTTATGTATGGCGGTCAAATTATTGAAACAGGTTCAGTTGATGAAATTTTCTATAATCCGAAACATCCTTATACTTGGGGGCTATTATCTTCTATGCCAAGTTTAGAGACATCACATGACACAGAACTATTAGCAATCCCTGGTTCTCCACCAGATTTAATTAAGCCTCCAGTAGGCGATGCGTTTGCGAGACGTAGTGAATATGCGTTAGATATTGACTATAAGGAAGAGCCACCTTGGTTCCAAGTGTCTCCGACGCATTTCGTTAAATCTTGGTTATTGGATGATAGAGCACCTAAAGTAGAATTGCCAGAAGCTGTTAAATTAAAACAAAGAGAAACACCAGAACAATTTGACAAGCCAAAACGTGTAGAAAGGGTGACGTTCTAATGGCTGATAATAAAGAAGTATTAATTGATGTTCAAAATTTAAAGCAATATTTTAATGTTGGTAAGAAAAATGAAGTTAGAGCAGTTGATGATATCTCCTTTAAAATCTATAAAGGTGAAACATTAGGTTTAGTAGGTGAATCTGGTTGTGGTAAGTCCACAACTGGTCGTACACTTATCAAATTATATGATGCTACTGACGGTAAAGTGGTATTTGATGATGTTGATATACAGAATATTAAAAAGAGAAAAGATTTATTAAGATTTAATCGACGCATGCAAATGATATTCCAAGACCCATATGCCTCATTAAATCCAAGGTTAAAAGTTATGGATATCATTGCTGAAGGATTAGATGTACATAAACTTGTATCAAGCAAAGAAGAAAGAAAAAAACGTGTCTATGATTTATTAGAGACAGTTGGTTTATCTAAAGAGCATGCAAATAGATATCCACATGAATTCTCTGGTGGTCAAAGACAAAGACTGGGAATTGCACGTGCATTAGCTGTTGAACCTGAATTTATTATTGCAGATGAACCGATATCTGCACTAGATGTATCTATTCAAGCTCAAGTAGTTAACTTAATGCAGAAGCTACAAGATGAAAAAGGTATAACTTTCTTATTCATAGCGCATGATTTATCAATGGTTAAATATATTTCAGATAGAATTGGTGTAATGTACTTTGGTAAGTTGGTTGAACTTGGACCTTCAGATCAAATATATAAACATCCACAACATGAATATACAAAATCATTATTATCAGCTATTCCATTACCAGATCCTGATTCTGAAAGAACAAGAACAAGATCATCATATAATCCGGAAATACATAAATATGAAGATGATGATAAATTGGAATTAAGAGAAGTAGGACCTGATCATTACGTTTATTGTTCTGAAAAGGAATTTGCTGAGAAAAAAGAAAACTATAACAAAACTTTTGATTTATCAGAAGCGTAATTTTAACAAACCTTAAAATTGCTATTACTTGTTATAAAATTATTTTGTAGTATAACTATTGTTTGAAAATTGTGTGAAATACTATTGTCTTTCATACATTTTTAAAATATAATAAAATTAACAATCTTCTGAAAATTCAGAAGAAAGTAAACAAGGGGGAAAAGCTATATGAGGAAAAGACTTTCGGTTTTATTGTCAATATTAGTTGCAGCTGTTTTAACGTTAGCAGCATGTAGTGGTGGCGGTTCTAAAAAAGATGAGGGAGGTAAAGGCGGCGTTAAAAGTGAAAAATCTGAAAACGTCTTAAACTTATCTTCAACATCTGATATTCCTACGATGGATTCATCGTTAGCAACTGACCAAGTTTCATTTATCAACTTTAACCAGACATTAGAGGGATTATATGTACTAGATAAAGATGATAAGGCAGTACCAGGTGTTGCTAAAGGGGAACCTGAAAAATCAGAAGACGGGAAAACATGGACAATTAAATTACGAGATGATGCAAAATGGTCAAATGGTGATCCAGTTACTGCTCATGACTTCGTATATGCATGGCAAAGAACGGTAGATCCTAAAACAGCTGCTGAATATGCATACATGTTTGAAAATATCGAGAATGCTAAAGAAATCTCAGCAGGTAAGAAAAAACCTGAAGAATTAGGTGCAAAAGCAATTGATGATCAAACATTAGAAGTCAAATTAGTGAAAGATGTACCTTGGATGCAAAGTTTATTCGCTTTCGGTTCATTCATGCCTCAAAATGAAAAATTCGTTGAAAAACAAGGTAAAAAGTTCGGTACTACAGCTGAAGCTACTTTATCTAATGGACCATTCCAATTAAAAGAATGGAAAACAGAAGATAACTGGAAACTAGTACCTAACAAAGAATATTGGGATAAAGACAAAGTTAAACTAGACGAAGTAAACTATAAAGTCGTAAAAGAATCTCAAACAGCTTTAAACATGTATCAAACAGGTAAGTTAGATTCAGTAGGATTAGACCCACAAAATGTTAATAAATATAAAGATAAAGAAGATTTTACAACTGAATTAAACACTTCAAATTACTTCTTTAGAATTAACAGTACGAAAAATAAAGATTTGAAAAATGAAGATTTAAGAAAAGCATTTGCAAAATCAATTGATAAAGATGAATATGTAAAATCATTATTAAATAATGGTTCAACTGTTTCAGATAAATTAATGGTTAAAGATTTTGTTAAAGATAAAGATGGTAAAGATTACATCGATGGCGTGAAATCTCCATTAAATTATGATAAAAAAGAAGCGAAAAAATTATTAGAAAAAGCTAAAAAAGATACTGGTAAAGATAAATTCGATATTGAATTATTAACTTATGATGCTGATGAATCTAAAAAAGCAGCTGAATTTGTAAAAGAACAAGTAGAGAAAAACTTACCAGGCGTAACTTTAAAAATTAAACAACAACCGTTCAAACAAAAATTAGCTTTAGAATCTAAAGGCGACTATGATATTTCATTCGCTGGTTGGGGTCCTGACTATCCTGATTCAACGACTTTCTTAGACTTATTCAAGAAAGATAGTCCTCATAACCAAACTGGATATTCAAATCCTGAATATGACAAAGCTTTAGAGGAAGCTAACTCTGATGAAATGTTGAAAGAAGAAAATAGTGCTAAACGTACTAAAATATTACAAGATGCAGAATCTAAATTCTTAGATTCAGCATCTATTGGACCACTATATCAACAAGGTGTTGCACGTTTACGTCAACCATATGTTAAAAACTGGGAACCACATAAATTCGGTGGAGACTACTCACTTAAACAAGTAGAAATCGCTGGAGCTAAATAAAAGTGAATGAAAGCAATCAATGTAAACATTGATTGCTTTTCTTTATATCAATTTCTATGTTTTAAAAATTAAAAGGGGGATTATCAATATGCATAAAAGATTAAAAATAATTTTTGTAATGTTAGTGTCTCTTGTAGTGATCTTGTCTGCGTGTAGTAGTGATAATAAGGAGAAGAAAGATAATAATATTAAACAATCTAAATCCAAAAACGAATTGAATTTATCATCTGGTGATGATATTCCTACAATGGATCCTTCATTAGCAGCTGACCAAGTATCATTTACGACTTTTGCTCAAACTCTAGAGGGCTTGTATGTACTTGATAAAGATGATAAACCAATTCCAGGAGTTGCAAAAGATAAGCCTAAAAAGTCGAGTGATGGTAAAACATGGACAATTAAATTAAGAGATAATGCAAAATGGTCTAATGGTGACCCAGTTACAGCTCACGATTTTGTATTTGCTTGGCAACGTTCAGTAGATCCTGAAACTGCAGCAGAGTTTGCATATATGTTTGAAAACATTGAAAATGCAAAAGAAATAACTGCTGGAGATAAGAAACCTGAAGAACTTGGTGTGAAAGCAATTGATGATCAAACGCTAGAAATTAAACTTATTAAAGATGTACCATGGATGGAAAGTTTATTAGCATTTGGCTCGTATATGCCTCAAAATGAAAAGTTTGTTAAAAAGCATGGAGACAAATTTGGAACAACAGATAAAACGACTTTATCAAATGGTCCATATAAATTAACAGAATGGAAACCAGAAGATAGATGGAAATTAGAAAAGAATGATGAATATTGGGATAAAGATAAAGTGAAAGTTAAAGAAGTTAATACTAAAGTAGTGAAAAACACACAAACTGCTATTAATATGTATCAAACAGGCAAATTAGACATGGTCGGTTTAGACGCTCAAAATGTTAAGAAATATAAAGAGAGAAAAGACTTTTCAACGGAGTCTACATCGGGTAGTTACTTCTTTAGAATCAATAAAGAGAAGAATGAAAATCTAAAAAATGAAGATTTAAGAAAAGCTATAGCTAAATCAATTGATAAAAAATCATATGTTGATTCATTATTAAATAATGGTTCTAAACCTTTAGATACTTTAATGATTAAAGACTTTGTAAAAGATAGTGATGATAAAGATTATACTAAAGGTGTTAAATCATCTTTAAACTATGATAAAGATGAAGCTAAGAAACATCTAGATATAGCTAAAAAAGATTTAGGAAAAGATAAATTTACAATAGAATTACTGACTTATGATGAAGATGAATCTAAAAAAGCAGGAGAATTTGTAAAAGAGCAAATAGAGAAGAACTTACCTGGTGTTACTTTAAAAATTAAGCAACAACCATTTAAACAAAAACTTGCATTAGAATCTAAAAAAGATTTTGATATATCATTTGCAGGTTGGTTCCCGGACTATCCAGATCCAACAACATTCTTAGATTTATTCACATCTGACTCACCACATAACCAAACAGGATATGCGAATAAAGAATATGATAAAGCATTAGAAGAAGCAAATTCAGATGAAATGCTTAAACCAGAGAACAGCGATAAAAGAATTAAAGCGTTACAAGACGCAGAAACTAAATTCTTAGATTCAGCCTCTATTTCGCCATTATTCCAGACAGGCTCAGCAAGATTGAGACAACCATATATTAAAAATTGGCAAAATCATAAATATGGCGGGGACTATACATTGAAAGGTGTAGAAATAGAAGGAGCTAAATAATTATGAAAGACTGGGACAAATTAATTGTCTCAGTCTTTTTTTGAGTTTGATTATAAGTTTATAACACCTTATAAGAGAGGACTTAAAGAGTGGACTTAAAAACAGAACTCAACGAACTTATTATAAGTGCTACTTTATAAATGAATTTTCATAACCGACACGCCTGAGGAAACAGTACAAGTCGAAGACTACAGGCTAAGACTGTACCCTAGGCAAGGGAGGTTATGAAACCTTTTTTAGTATAAACGAAGAAGCATGACGCATATAAGTTGTACTTCTTTTTGATGAATAATAATAATATTTAAAATTAAACAATATATTTTAAGTATATAATGTTAAGTTATGTTGCGACAAATGGAAAATAACATTATAATTGAAGAAAGTTCAGAAATGACTGAATTTTCAAAAATTGAATAAGGGGAAATGTTTATGAATAACAAGCATTTTAGGTGGAGTTTTTTAGTTTTATTGTCGGTTGTATTAATTTTATCGGCATGTAGTGGTGGAAATGGAAAGAAGGATAGTGACTCTTCTGCAGGGGATGGCAAAAAGTTACGATTAATTTCAATTTCTGATATTCCATCAATGGATTCAACGTTAGCAACAGATGCTGTTTCATTCGATGCGTTAAATAATACAATGGAAGGATTGTATAAGTTAGACAAGAATGACAAGGCAATACCGGGAATTGCGAAAGGTGATCCTAAAAAATCCGACGATGGTTTAACGTGGACAATCGAATTGAGAGATGCGAAATGGTCTAATGGCGATAAAGTTAAAGCTGACGATTTTGTATATGCTTGGCGTAAGCTTGTAGATCCAAAAAACGCTTCTGAATATGCATTTATCATGTTTGATATTGAAAATGCAGAAGATATTAACAAAGGAGATAAAAAGCCTGAAGAATTAGGTGTTAAAGCGATTGATGATAAAACACTAGAAATTAAACTTAATCGTGAATTACCTTATTATCAAGAACTATTAACATTCGGATCGTTCTTACCACAAAATGAGAAGTTCGTTAAAGAAAAAGGCGATAAGTACGGTACAACAGCAGAAGATACATTATATAACGGTCCGTTCACATTATCAGATTGGAAAACGGAAGATAATTATACATTGACTAAAAATAAAGAGTACTGGGATAAAGGTAACGTGAAGTTAGACAGCGTTAACTTTAAAGTAGTTAAAGAACCTCAAACAGCTTTAAATATGTATAATGCTGGTGATGTTGATGAAGCTTTAATACCAGCTGAAAATGTTAAAAAATATAAAAAAGATAAAGCTTATAATACAGAACTTGAATCACGTGTTTACTTTATGAGATTGAACCAAAAAGATGTACCTGAATTTAAAAACAAAGATTTAAGAATGGCTATTGCACAATCAATTGATAGAGAACAATATGTTAAGAGTAATTTAAATAATGGTTCTAAAGCAGCAAAATCATTAGTACCTACTGAATTTGTAAAAGATACTAAAGGTGAAGATTATACTAAAGGCGTTAAGACTGAAAATAAATTTAACAAAAAAGAAGCTAAGAAACATTTAGAAGCTGCTAAAAAAGATCTTGGCAAAGATGAATTTACTTTTGAACTGTTAACGTACGATCAAGATAATGCTAAAAAAGATGCAGAATATTTCAAAGAACAAATTGAACAAAATCTACCTGGCGTTAAAATTAAAGTTAAACAACAGCCATATAAACAAAAGTTAAAGCTTGAATCAAGTATGGATTATCAAATTGCGTTCGGTAGATGGGGCCCAGATTATCCAGATGCGATGACATTCCTAGAATTATTTACAAGTGATAATGTAATGAATGAAACAGGTTGGAAAAACAAAGAATATGATAATAAAATTGAAGACGCAGGAAATAAATTACTAGATAAAGAACAAAAACGTGTTGAAACAATGCAAGATGCTGAAACATTGCTGTTGGATGAAGCTGCAATTGTTCCAGTCTATCAACAAGGTAATGCGAGGTTAACACAAAGTTATGTAAAAGGTATTGAAAGACATAAGTTTGGTGGAGACACAGATTTAAAACATGCATATATTCAAAAGTAACAGATCGATAGTTTATATAAATAGAAAACTAGGGGGATGAGGTTACATGTCGAAAATGTTCAAATTTTTAGCAATGATGTTAACTGCAGTACTAGTATTAAGTGCTTGTTCATCAGGTGGAGGTAAAAAAGACTCTAAAAGTGATGAAGCCTTAGATTTACAAATCAATGGTGACGTTCCAACAATGGATTCAGCAATGGCAACAGATGGTTTATCATTTGATATGTTTTTCCAAACTATGGAAGGACTATATACATTAGATAAAAACGATAAAGCAATACCAGCTGTAGCAAAAGGGGAACCTAAAATCACAAATGATGGTAAGAAATGGACTGTAAAATTAAGAGAAGATGCTAAATGGTCAAACGGAGATCCAGTAACTGCCAATGATTTTGTCTTCGCTTGGAGAAAAGTAGTGGATCCAGACACTGCATCTGAATATGCATATATTTTATATGATATAAAGAATGCTGAAGACATAAATAATGGTGACAAAAAGCCAGAAGAACTTGGCGTGAAAGCTGTAGATGATCATACTTTAGAATTTGAACTTACAAAATCATTACCATATTATAAAGAACTATTGTCATTCGGTACATTTATGCCACAAAATAAAAAGTTTGTTGAAAAACAAGGTGATAAATATGGTACAACTGTAAAATCAACTCTTTATAATGGTCCATTTAAAATGAGTGAATGGAAAACAGACGATAAAGTTACTTTAGAAAAAAATGATAAATATTGGGACAAAGATAAAGTTAAATTAGATAAAGTAAATTATAAAGTAGTTAAAGAAGCATCAACAGCTGTAAATTTATATGAAACTAATAAATTAGATATAGTAGATTTACCAGCTGAACAAGTGAAAAAATACAAAGATGATAAAGCATTTAATACTGAGTTAGATACTGTGACTTATTACTTTAAATTAAATGAAGATACAGTACCTGAATTTAAAAATCAAGACTTTAGATTAGCATTTGCAAAAGCAATTGATAAAGAAGCTTATGTAAAAAATAATTTAAATAACGGTTCAATTCCGAGTGATAATTTTGTGCCAAAAGACTTTGTTAAAGATAGCAAAGGTAAAGAATATCAAGATGGTGTGAAAAATACAAATCAATATAATGTTAAAGAAGCAAAAAAACATTTTGAAAAAGCTAAAAAAGCATTAGGTAAAGATAAATTCACTATAGAATTAATGACTTATGATAAAGATACAGCTAAAAGAGATGCTGAATACTTTAAAGAACAACTTGAGAAAAATTTAGAAGGCGTAACAATAAAAATTAAACAGCAACCATTTAAACAAAAACTTGATGTAGTATCAAAAGGACAATATGAAATGTCATTAGAAAACTGGATTCCAGATTATCCAGACCCAATGACATTCTTAGAGTTATATGTAACGGATGGCTCGCACAATAATACAGGATGGTCTAATAAAGAATACGACAAAATTATTAAAGCAGCTGATTCATCATTAGCAAGCAATCCTGACAAACGACTTTCTGAACTACAAAGAGCAGAAGGTATGTTATTAAATGAAGCGGGTATCGTTCCACTTTATCAAGTAGGCGTAGCTCAACTTCAAAAACCAAATGTTAAAAATGTAGTAAACCACCAATTCGGAGGCGTTTCTACTTTAAAAGAAGCATACATTGAGAAATAATAAATTAGAGAATCCACAGCGACATTGTTTATGTCACTGTGGATTTTTGTTTATTTATCAAGACATGGTCAACATGATAAATAGAAAGGCTGAATGTTGCTAGTGGAGACCAACATGATAAATAGAGCGGCTGAATGTTGCAAGACAGGCTAAACATGATAAATAGAAAGGCTGAATATTGCTAGACTGGCCAAACATGATAAATAGAGTGGTTGAATGTTGCTAGACTGGCCAAACATGATAAATAGAGTGGTTGAATGTTGCAGACTGGCCAAACATGATAAATAGAGTGGTTGAATGTTGCTAGACTGGCCAAACATGATAAATAGAGTGGTTGAATGTTGCAAGACATGGTCAACATGATAAATAGAGAGGCTGAACATTGCAAGACAGGTCAAACATGATAAATAGAGCGGTTGAACATTGCAAGACAGGCCAAACATGATAAATAGAACGGTTGAATATTGCAAGACAGGCCAAACATGATAAATAGAACGTCCGAATATTGCAAGACGAGTCCAACATGATAAATAGAACACATCCAATTACTACAATTTAATAATCTGATATATTACGACAAAATAAAGAAGATATTGAAACAATTAATTGCCCCAGTATCTTCTTTATTTTAATATTTACTTTCTTTTACGACCTAGACCCATAGCATTTTCCATCTTCTTCAATGTTTTATTAGCTACAAAGCTTGCTTTATCTCTACCTTTATCAAGGATTTCATCTAATACTTCTTTATTTTCATAGAAGTAATTAAATTTCTCTTGGAATTCTAATAGGAATTTTTTAACTTCTTCAGCTAAGTCTCCTTTAAAGTCTCCGTATCCTTTATCTTCATATTGAAGTTCAAGCTCTTCGATTGATTTGCTTGTAATACTTGAGTAGATGACTAATAAATTACTAATACCCGGTTTGTTTTCTTTATCATATTTAATGATGCCATCTGAGTCTGTTACCGCACTTTTAATTTTTTTGGCTGCAACGTTTGGTTCGTCTAGTAAAGAAATAAAGTTTTTTTGATTGTCATCACTTTTACTCATTTTTTTAGTAGGGTCTTGTAAACTCATTATTCTAGCGCCAAATTTAGGCATATGAATAGCTGGTTTTGTTAACACGTCATTGTATTTAGAATTAAAACGGTCGACAACATTACGAGTTAGTTCTATATGTTGTTTTTGATCATCTCCAACAGGGACGATGTTTGTGTTATAGAGCACGATATCTGCTGCCATTAATGGTGGATAAGTTAATAAACCAGCAGGGATACCTTGTGTTTGCTTTTGTGCTTTATCTTTATATTGTGTCATTCTTTCTAATTCACCAATTGAAGTAATCGTAGTTAAAATCCAACCTGCTTGAATATGGGCTGGTACTTCTGATTGGATGAATAAAGTTACCTTTTCATGATCTAAACCTGATGCTAAATATATAGCAGCTAATTTACGCGTATTTTCTCTTAATTTAAGTCTGTCTTGAGGTACTGTTATAGCGTGTTGATCTACAATACAAAAAAAGCAGTCATAATCATGTTGAATCTCATTAAATTGTTTTAAAGCGCCAATATAATTACCTAAAGTTGGAATTCCACTTGGTTGGATGCCTGAAAATAAAGTTTCCATTAAATGTTGCCTCTTTTCTACAAAATTTCTTTATATCATTATAACAGTATTTTATTCATTTGTAAGTTGTGTTATTCTTAGTAGTAGATAAATATATTGTTTAAAGTAAATTCATCTATATTTTATGTGCTTTTTAATGAATTATTAGAAATTTCTCATTTAATTTTAATCTTTGAGTTATATAATATATTTATAGCAATTAGAAAAAGATTAAACTAAGTGAGCAACATATGTTTAACCTAGGGCTATATGGGGTATACATAACTAAGTGCATTTTATCTTATAAGTTCACTGACGTTTAACATAAATAATATTCAATTAGGAGAGTGAGATGTATGGTAACATTATTTACTTCACCAAGTTGCACATCTTGCCGTAAAGCGAAAGCATGGTTACAAGAACATGACATTCCGTATACGGAGCGTAATATTTTTTCAGAACACTTAACATTAGATGAAATTAAATCAATTTTAAAAATGACAGAAGATGGAACAGACGAAATCATTTCTACTCGTTCTAAAACTTATCAAAAATTAAATGTAGATATCGATGCATTACCTCTACAAGAATTATATACAATTATTCAAGATAATCCAGGTTTACTACGTCGTCCAATCATTTTAGATGACAAACGTTTACAAGTTGGATATAACGAAGATGAAATTCGTCGTTTCTTACCTAGAAAAGTACGTACGTTCCAACTATTGGAAGCACAACGTATGGTTGACTAATTTAGTCTAATATTAAATTTGTAGCTCCTGTTTACAGGGGCTATTTTTGTATAAAAAATTAAATGCGAATAGTTTAAACAAATTACTGTTAAAATGTATTTGTTTATAATACAATGAATGTACTATTCCTAGAGTAAGGGAGTGTGACATTATGAGAATAGAACGAATTGATGAAACAACTGTAAAATTATTTATAACTTATCAAGATATCGAAGCAAGAGGATTCAAACGAGAAGATTTATGGACAAACCGTAAACGAGGCGAAGAATTTTTCTGGTCTATGATGGATGAAATTAACGATGAAGAAGAATTCGTTGTTGAGGGGCCTTTATGGATTCAAGTGCATGCGTTTGAAAAGGGTGTTGAAGTAACAGTTTCTAAATCTAAAGGTGATGAACTGTTAAATATGACTGACGAGGAATCTAATGAGCAATTAGAATATCAAGTCAATGATTTCTTATCTCAAGCACTCGATTCTGACCAGAATATCGGAGAACTCTTAAATGATGGCAAAGAAGATGAAGAAAAACAATTTATTCCTAAAGACATCGGATTACTTGTTAGGTTTGAAGAGCTAGAAGATATTATCGAATATGCACATTATAATGAACATAAAGATATTGTATTTACAGACTTATTATATATGTTAGATAACAAATATTATTATTATGTACAATTTGATCAAATAGATAGTGAAGAAATTATTAATGATTTCTATGGGCAACTACTTGAATATGCAAATCCAACTCAAGTATCTAAATTATATCTAGATGATTATGCAAAAATTGTCATGAGTTATAATGTTATGGGTCAAGTAACAAGATATTTTGAACCGAAAAATTAAATAAGTAATTTTAGCACCTCTTTACGTTTTATATAGTAAAGAGGTGTTTTTATGTTAATAGGACTAAATCAAAATAGCGAACTCATATATGCGCAACATGCTAAATCACAAGAAATATATAAATGTCCTGAATGTTTATCAGAACTTATTTTGAAAAAGGGCAAACATATGGTAACCCATTTCGCACATAAAGCAAATAGTTATTGTATGAGAAATAGCTATAAGAAAGAGTCTTTAATGCATTTAGCCTCTAAACATCACATTTATTCACACTTGAATAATAAAGTGACAATAGATATGGAATATTATTTACCAGAAATTGATCAAATACCTGATATTATAATTAATAGAAATTTAATAGTTGAATTTCAATATTCTTCAATTAGTCTTGATTTATTAATGGATAGAACAGAAGGATTTAAAGCACTAAATATGAAGGTGATTTGGATAGGGAAAGATATAGATTATCGTAATGGAATAATGCATCTAAGTTATTTTGAAGCTGCATTAATCAATCACTGTGAAAGAACATTGGTTACTTATAATCCTAATAATCAAATGTTAATTAGATATGAAAGGATTCAATCGCTTGATAAGCATACATTTATTGGTTTTAAAAAAGAAATTAAATGGGAAGACTTATTGAATAGCTATCATGTACAAGACGTTCCTAATTTATATTTATCAGATAGGGCATATGATAATTATTTATCTAAATGTAGAAAAAGTAGAAATGTGTTAGAACCTACACTTTCACTATTATATAACGCAAGGTTAATACATAAGAAGAGGCTACAAATAATAGGGGTAATTGTACCTGAACAAATATATTTCTTAACACATTGTATAACTTGGCAATCATATTTGTTTTATGAAATGGAGAAAAGAACTTTTACTTTTGAGAAATTCTATAATTTTATTGAATTTAGAACTTTTCATGATTATAGTTTTTCAAAAAAAGAAATACTATTAAAGGCGTTAAATTCATATATATCGATTATTCACCAATAGGCTATATCACGTGCAAATTTGATTATTTAATGAGAAAATTATAAATATGAAATTCAAAGGAGGCTATTAATATGGCTAAGTTAATTACAAGGGAAGAACAGCAAGAACAATATACATGGGACCTTACAACTATTTTTGATTCAGATGAAGCATACGAAGAAGCTTTTAAAGAATTAGAAACATATTTAGGTAAAGAAGAACAATTCAAAGGACATTTGAAAGATAGTTCTGATACACTTTATCAAGCTTTATTATTGGATAGTGAAATAGATGAGAAACTAGGTAAAGTTTACGTGTATGCACATTTAAAGCACGATCAAGATACGGCTAATGATAAATATGCTGGCTACGAAGCAAAAGCAGCTACATTAGCGAACAAGTTTGCTAGCGCATGGAGTTTTATATTACCAGAATTAATGTCTATAGATGAAGCAACATTGAATGAATTTGTCGCTTCTAATGATAATTTAAAGAGATATCAATTTGATATTGAGAAATTAAACAAAAAAAGACCACATATTTTAAGTGATAAAGAAGAAAAAATACTTGCAGAAGCAGGCGAGGCATTACAAACACCAAGTAACGTATTCGGCATGTTTAATAATGCAGATTTAGAATTTAAACCTGCTGTTGATAAAGATGGAAATGAACATGAATTAACACAAGGTACATATACTAAGTTGTTAGAGTCTGAAGACCGCATTTTAAGAAAGTCAGCTTATGATAACGTATATGATGCGTATGGTAGCCATAACAACACTTTAACTGCTACATTAAGTGGTAAAGTTAAGACTGCAATATTCAGTTCTAAAGTACGTCAATATCAATCAGCTAGGGAACAAGCATTATCCAACAACTTTATCCCTGAAGAAGTATATGATAACTTAATTGAAACTGTACATAAGTATTTACCATTGTTACATCGCTACACTGAACTTAGAAAAGAGTTGTTAGGTTTAGATGAAATGCATATGTACGATATGTACACTCCACTAGTTAAGAACTCATCATTTGAAATGCCTTATGAAGAAGCTAAAGACTGGATGGTTAAAGCTTTACAACCGATGGGTAAAGAATATATCGAAGTTGTAGAAGAAGGACTAAATAATAGATGGGTAGATGTGTATGAGAATAAAGGTAAACGTTCAGGAGGTTATTCTTCAGGCGCACATTTAACAAATCCTTTCATATTATTAAACTGGTCAGATTCAATTTCTGATTTATTTACACTTATTCATGAATTTGGACATTCAGCTCACAGTTACTTTAGTAGAAAGCATCAACAATCAAATGAAAGTGATTATTCAATTTTTGTTGCTGAAGTTGCATCTACAACAAATGAAGCACTATTAAGTGAATATATGGATAAGAATTTAGAAGATCCAGAAAAACGTAAATATTTATTGAACCAAGAGTTAGAAAGATTCAGAGCTACATTATTTAGACAAACAATGTTTGCTGAATTTGAATATTTAATACACAAAATTGTAGAAGATGGTGAACCTTTAACGTCTGAACGATTAAATACTGAGTATGCTGAACTAAATAAAAAGTATTTTGGTGATTCAGTTGTAACAGATGATAATATATCTAAAGAATGGTCACGTATACCTCATTTCTATTATAATTTCTATGTTTATCAATATGCGACAGGCTATAGTGCTGCACAAGCATTAAGTAAACAAATATTAGATGAAGGTGAGCCTGCAGTTAAAAGATATATTAATGAATTCTTAAAAGCAGGTAGTTCTGATTATCCTATTGAAGTATTGAAAAAAGCAGGAGTTGATATGACTTCTAAACAGCCTATAGAAGAGGCGATGGAAGTCTTTGAACAAAAATTAAATGCTTTTGAGAAACTCGTAAAAGAGAATTAATTTTATGTACACGTTTCCAATATGACAACTGTGTGACAAATAAAAAAAACCGATGTTTTTTGTTGAATTTAGTGTCCATAGCATGTTATATTTTATACATGAAATTAATCACATAACAAACATACCCCTTTGTTTGAAGTGAAAAATTTCTCCCATCCCCTTTGTTTAAGCACCGTGTAATCAGACACGGTGTTTTTTTATTTATTTGTTCATAGTTAACATCCCAAAAGTTATCTATTAAATGCTAAATAGAAGTCAATTGGACTTTTATTTAGACAAGTAGTGTATGAAAGTTAAATTTATACACATAAAAATCCCAATCCGTTAAATTTTCGGATTGGGATTTTTTTTATTTTATTTAGTCTTCTTGAATTTCCAAAAGTCACCATGTGCAGAATCTTGTTGTTCGATATAATTTTGTAATTGTAGTTTTTTTAATTCTCTTTTAACAATTTTTTCTGGCCATTCATATATTGTCGCTATTTCTTGTTCAGAAATAATGCTTTGCGATTGTATATAATCTATTAGCTTAGGAGGTAGTTGTTTTTCAACTTCGGTTCCAATAAGTTCTTGAATAATATACGTATATATATGATATGGGTAAATACCTTCTACTTTGAGTCCTTCTGAATGCACATCTTCATTAAAGAAAACAAGTGATGGTGTCATATTAATATCCATCTCTCTAGCGATGTGTAAATCAGTTTGTAAACTTTCAGTAAGTGAGTGCTCTTTTAAATCTTTAATAAATACCGGTAAGTCAATTCCTGATTTATATGCACACTTTCTAATTAATTCCGATGTTATGATTTTTTCATGAGGTATGATTTCATTCTGAACTAAATTTAAAAATCTACTCGCTCTATTATGTCCTTGTAATTCTGCTGCTTTAAAAGCTAAAGCTACATTATCAAATTCACATGTACTTTGAGCCTGACATTTAGTTAAAACTTGGAGAGAGGGGTTCAAAATCTGACGAATTTTAACATATTTTTGATATTCAATTTTTAACTTTGCTAATGTAGATGATAGATTAAAACAGTCTTCGCAAAATGGATCGAAAAATGAATAAATTTCGATTTTGCTTACTGGTGATAAATCTATGTTATTTTGTTCATTAGCATGGATTAATCTTAATTCTTCGGCCATATTATCCACCTTCAACTATATTAAGCGTTAACCATGTGATTTGCAGTTAGCTTGAGTCTTTCATATAAATATTCTTGTACATCTTCATTTAACTGAGAGCTGGTAATTGCTTCTCGCATATTTTCTAACCAAGCATCTCTTTCTTTATCCGTAATTCTGAAAGGCAAGTGACGTTGACGTAACATTGGATGACCATGTTCTTCAGTATATAATGAAGGACCACCCAGAAATTGTGTTAAAAATTGCTTCTGTTTACGACTCGTTTCTGCAAAGTCACCAGGGAAAAGATGATTAATCCGATTATCTTTTTCAACTAGATAATAAAAGTGATCAATCATGTCGTACAAATCTTGGGGGTTGATTACTTCATATGGGGTCATAATTTCACCTTTTCTTGCTTATTTCAATATCGATAATATTAATATAACATGTTCATAAATTTTTAAAAGTATTTCGACTTGTAACGAAAATGAATTCATGTTGTTCTGCTTTGCGCATCAAAGAACCGTTTCACTTTATTATCAGGGACTTCTCTGGATATATTCAAGGTTCCTAATATATCGTTGAAAGCGATTTCGCCTTGAGTAAAGTCTGTTACTTCAAATTCAAGTTCATAATCCTCAATTCCTAAATAAATACTATGATCTAAGACTAATAAACCAGATTTCAATTTCTTTTCAAGTCTATAAGTTGTTAAATCACCAAGAAGACGAAGTTCAGATAACGGTATATTATGCTCAGTTAATATTTTAGTAATATTTTCTGGAAGAATTTGTATGTCTATTGGACGGTTTTGTTCGGGTAAGCTATCTATCACTTCATTATATTCTAATAGACCGACTTCTTGCGGAACTTTTAATGTTAATTCATAATCATTGTTTTTTTCACGAATCCTTAAAGCCATTTTATTTGAAATAATTTCATGATTTGGTGTGTCTATATAGTAATTAGTTTGTTTAAAGGGTTCACTTTGTTTAAAATAATATTGTTTGATTAGTTTATATTCATCAATAGTTAGTAAATTTTTGAATTCAATCTCTAATTCTTGTCCCATTTTTAAATGCACTTCCTTTTATACTATTATTATAGAAGATTTACGGATAAACAAGTAATTACATAAAATTAACTTGATGATATGAACGTTTAAATTAAAATGTGTTAAAATAGATTGGAATAAGGAGGAACAGCAATGCGTATTTATGTGAATGAAATTAAGATAAATGATAATCAAATCAAATGTTATACTGATCAATCAACTGAGGGGTTAGAACCAGCAGAACATATGATTGTAGACAGTGATAATCATGCATTTGTATATATGCTAGATAACGGTGAAAATTATAATTACTTATTATTTGTAGAAGAAACATGGTCAATGATACACGAACATTTTGATAAAGAAATTATCGTCAACGACCATTTAGTATTAACTTCATTTAAAGAGGAAATGGAATTTTTATTAGACAATATTGCAGATAATCACAATTATGGAAAAGAGTTTGTGGCTTCTGTAGAGAAAGCATTTGAATTAAACAAAGCGGAGTGATAGCTATGAATCAATGGGAAGAATTTTTGGCTCCATATAAACAAGCAATTGATGAATTAAAGATTAAATTGAAGGGGTTACGTAAACAATATGAATCTTCAGATAGACCTTCGCCAATTGAATTTGTTACTGGTCGAGTTAAGCCGATTTCAAGTATTATTGATAAAGCAAACCAACGTAACATTCCTTTCGATAGATTAAGAGAAGAAATGTATGATATTGCTGGTTTAAGAATGATGTGTCAGTTTGTAGATGATATTGATGTGGTCGTAGAATTATTAAGACAACGACAAGACTTTGAAGTTGTAGAAGAGCGTAATTACGTTGAATATACAAAAGAAAGTGGTTATCGTTCTTACCACGTTATTATCAGTTACCCAATCGAGACATTACATGGTCAAACAAATATTTTAGCAGAAATACAAATTCGTACTTTAGCAATGAATTTTTGGGCAACAATTGAACATACTTTGAGGTATAAGTATGATGGCGATTATCCTCCTGAAATTAGAAATAGACTAGAAAGAGCTGCAGAAGCGGCATTTTTACTGGATGAAGAAATGTCAGAAATACGTGAAGAAATACAAGAAGCTCAAGAGTATTATTCAAGACAAAAAAGTAATAAACATAAACATGATTAAGGGGTGAATGCTTTGAAGTATAATATATTATCTAAAGGAGATTCAAAATCTAATGCTTTAATGTATAAGATGAAAAATCATATGAATGACTTTAATATGATTGAAGATAAAGAATCCCCAGATATCGTAATTTCAGTTGGTGGTGACGGTACTTTATTACAAGCATTCCATCAATATAGTCATATGTTAGGTGATGTAAGTTTTGTAGGTGTACATACTGGACATTTAGGATTTTATGCTGATTGGTTACCTCATGAAGTTGAAAAATTAATAATAGAAATTAATAACTCAACATATCAAGTAATTGAATATCCATTATTAGAAGTAATTATTCGTTATAAAAAAGGTGGATATGAAACAAGATATTTAGCATTGAATGAAGCGACGATAAAAACAGATAATGGTGCTACATTAGTAGTAGACTTAGTATTAAGAGGTGAGCAATTTGAAAGGTTTAGAGGAGATGGATTATGCGTCTCAACTCCTTCAGGCTCAACAGCTTACAACAAAGCATTGGGTGGAGCATTAATACACCCTTCACTTGAAGCTATGCAAATAGCGGAGATAGCTTCTATAAATAATAGAGTTTTTAGAACTGTAGGGTCCCCATTAGTATTACCTAAACATCATGTGTGTCATATACATCCTGTTAATCATGATACGTTGCAAGTTACAATTGATCATGTAAATGTAAAACATAAAAATATTGAATCTATTCAATATAGAGTTGCTAATGAAAAAGTTAGATTTGCTAGATTCAGACCATTTCCATTTTGGAAAAGGGTACATGATTCATTTATATCAAACGAGGAATAAGAAATGAAAGCAATACAATATAAAGCGACATCGTCTATGACATTAAAAGAATTTTTATATGATAAAGGCATTTCTAGAAAGAGTTTAAGCGCCATTAAGCAGAATGGCGCTTTATTAGTTAATTCAGAAAATATGACCGTAAGAAGTTTAATTCAGGAAGGTGATAAAGTAACAGTTTGTTTGCCGAATGAATTACCTAGTCATAACCTTAAACCTTTTAAAATGGATTTGAAGGTTTTATTTGAAGATGAATGGTTTATAATAGTTTCAAAACCGGCATTGATAAATATTGCTCCTTCAAGAGAACATCCTCATCATAGCTTAGTTGAAGCGGTATTGTATCATATGAATAAAAATGAAGAGCAAACAATTCCGCATATTGTGACACGTTTAGATAGAGGAACAAGTGGTATTGTAATATTTGCTAAGCATCAGTTGTTACATCATATGATTTCAAAGACTACATTAAATAAATATTATTTAGCAATTGTACATGGAATTGTAAAACAAAAATATGGACAAATTGAAGCGCCGATAGGTAGAGCTAAACATTCAATTATTGAACGTGAAGTATCTGAAGAAGGCAAATTTGCGCATACGGAATACGAATATTTAAAAGATGATAAACGAAATAGCCTGCTTAAATTGAAACTGTTAACTGGAAGGACCCATCAAATTAGAGTTCATCTTGCGCATATAGGTCATCCAATAGTTGGAGATAGTTTATATGGATATGAAAATAAAGAAATTTGTCATCAACTATTGCAATGTTACAACGTTGAATTTAAGCACCCAATAACTATGGAAAAAATAAATATAATTGATGAAATACATTATCACTTAGAAGGTATAGGTATGCTATAATAAATTGTATTTTTATGAGGAGGTGGCAAAGTTGGTTAACGAGAATAATGATCAATACATCGAAGACGAAGCGTTTGATAAAGAACAATTAGATACATTATTAGCAAATGGTGAAATTGACCAATTTCGAGAAGTTTTTTTAACAATGCATACATACGATCAAGGTGAATACTTTGAAATATGTGATAATGATATAAAACAAAAAATATATCAATATCTTTCTCCTGAAGAAGTTGCAGACTTTTTCGAAACGACTGAATTAGATGATGAGGAATACGAAGAAATTTTTCAAAATATGAATGCCAATTATGCTAGTCAAATGTTAAGTGAAATGTCTTATGATAATGCGGTAGATATGTTAAGCGTATTATCTAAAAATAAAATAGCCACTTTACTTGCACTCATGAATCGGGAAGATGCTCGAGAAATAAAAGCATTATTACATTATGACGAAGATACTGCCGGTGGTATCATGACCACTGAGTTTATTTCAGTATATTCGACTATGTCTGTCAAAGAAGCGATGTTCTATGTTAAAGAACAAGCTCCACAAGCAGAAACAATATATGTCATTTTTGTAGTGGATGAAAATAAAAAATTAGCTGGCGTTATCTCACTTCGAGATTTAATCGTTGCTGAAAATGATTCATATATAGAAGAAATTATGAGTGAACGTGTCATTAGCTCTAACGTAGCTGATGACCAAGAAGATGTAGCACAAACAATGCGTGACTATGACTTAATTGCTTTGCCTGTTATTGATTATCAAGATCATCTGTTAGGTATTATTACAATCGATGATATTTTAGATGTTATGGATGAAGAAGCAAGTGAAGACTACTCTAAATTAGCCGGTGTTTCTGATATCGATTCTACAAACGATTCAGTCTTCCAAACAGCTATGAAACGTTTACCATGGCTATTAATTCTAACAGTATTAGGTATGATAACAGCTTCAATATTAGGGCAATTTGAAGAAACGTTATCACAAGTGGCGTTACTTGCCGCATTTATACCTATAATAAGTGGTATGAGCGGGAATTCAGGTACACAATCACTTGCTGTATCAGTACGTAATATTTCTACAGGTGAAATTAATGAGCAAAGTAAATTCAAGCTTGCTTTACGTGAATCAGGGTCAGGGTTACTAACTGGTTTCCTTTGTGCAATAAGTTTATTTCTTATAATTGTATTGTTATATCGTGAACCTGTATTAGCATTAATCGTATCTGTCAGTTTAACAATTGCAATGACTGTAGGTACACTAATGGGTGCAATCATCCCAATGTTTATGAATAAAATGAATATCGATCCAGCCGTTGCTAGTGGACCGTTTATTACAACGATAAATGACATAGTAAGTATGTTAATATATTTCGGTTTAGCAACAGCGTTTATGTCTTATCTAATATAAGGAGAATAATATGGAGCATTCTAGTTTTACATCTCTTGTTATCGTTGTTATAGCTGCATTTTTGACACCTATACTTGTTAATAGACTTAAAATTTCTTTCTTACCTGTAGTTGTTGCTGAAATTATAATGGGGATCATTATTGGAGATTCATTATTTGGTTTAGTAAAAGAAGATGCATGGTTATCTATACTGTCAACATTAGGTTTTATATTTTTAATGTTTTTGAGTGGATTAGAAATAGATTTTAATGCTTTTAAAACGAAAAAACACTCTGACGAAGATACGAAAAATATACCGAGTAATATATATTTAACAACAGTTGTCTTCTCAGCAATTATGGTGTTATCTATTTTAGCAGCTTATATATTTAAATGGACTGGTTTAATAGATGATGTATTATTAATGGTCATAATTATTTCGACAATCAGTTTAGGTGTTGTAGTACCAACGTTAAAAGAAATGAATATCATGCATACTAATATTGGACAATTCATCTTATTAGTAGCAGTAGTAGCTGATTTAGCTACTATGTTGTTATTAACTGTTTATGGCACAATTTATGCAAAAGGAGATTCACCATTATGGTTGATAGGAATATTGATAGTATTCAGTATTGTCTTCTATATAATGGGAGGATTATTTAAAAAATCACCATTTTTAAAAAATTTAACATCAGGAACGACACAAATTGGTATACGTGCAGTATTTGCTTTAATAATTTTACTAGTAGCATTAGCTGAAGGTGTAGGAGCTGAAAACATACTTGGTGCTTTCTTAGCAGGGGTAATCGTTTCATTATTAGGTCCTGACCAAGATATGGTTGAAAAGTTAGATTCCTTTGGATATGGTTTCTTTATACCTATATTCTTTATTATGGTCGGTGTGAATCTCAATATACCTTCACTTGTTAAAGAACCGAGTTTACTAATTATTATACCGTTACTGTTTATTGCATTTTTAATTACTAAGATTATCCCAGTGGCTTTTATTGGTAAATGGTATGATAAAAAAACAACGATTTCATCAGCATTTTTATTAACATCAACATTATCACTAGTTATCGCAGCAGCAAAAATAGCTGAACAACTTGGTACAATTAGTTCTGAAATTTCAGGTATTCTAATTTTAAGTGCAGTTATAACTTGTGTATTTGTTCCAATTGTATTTAAGAAAATGTTCCCAATGCCTGAAGAAACGAAGACGATTGTTAAAGTGAGCTTTATTGGTAAAAACCAACTGTCTATTCCAGTGGCTCAAAGTATACACTCTCATATTTATCAAACAACTATGTTCTTTAGAAAAGATCTTTCTGATAATAGAAAATTAGATCAAAGTATTAAAACATATGAACTTGATGATTATATTGAAGAAGAATTAGTTGAATTAGGTTTATTCGATTCAGATATTATAGTATGTTCAGCAAATGACGATGATATAAATAAAGAAGTTGCTTTAATGGCACATAATCATGGAGTTAAAAGAATCATTTGTAAACAAGAGAATGGTTCTGAAGATGTAGAATTTGATGGTAAGAATATTGAATTCTTTAGTAGTTTCTTAAGTAATAAAATATTGCTTAAAGGTTTAATTGAATCACCAAACATGTTGAACTTATTAAGTAATGTTGAAACATCATTATATGAAATTGAAATGAAAAATCATAGCTATCACAACGTATTGTTAAGATCATTCCCATTCGCAGGAGATGTAATCTTTGTTCGTATTATTAGAGGAAAAGATTCAATCGTGCCTCACGGGGATACGGAGCTACAATATGGTGATAAATTAATTGTAACTGGTTCGAAAGAATACGTTTCACAATTAAAACAAGATATGGAATTTATATAATAATTTAGTAAAAATGAGGAGGTACAAATAATCCTCATTTTTACTTTTTTTAAAATTTAAAATGAAAGTATAATGCTTGTCAGGTGGTCTGACCAGTGGTATCATAACGAGTGAATGTTATGAATAATATACATATTAAAGGAGTATAACTAATGTTTAATTTAGAAGGTAAAACATATGTAATCATGGGTATTGCAAACAAAAGAAGTATTGGCTTTGGTGTAGCTAAAGTGTTAGACGAATTAGGTGCTAACTTAGTATTCACATATAGAAAAGAACGTAGTAAAAATCAATTAGAAAAACTATTTGAAGAATTAAAAAATCAAAAAGAGCAACATATTTATGAATGTGATGTTCAACAAGATGATCACGTTGTAAATGCTTTTGAACAAATTGGTAAAAAATTTGGTCATATCGATGGTGTATATCATTCAATCGCTTTTGCTAACATGGAAGACTTAAGAGGTAGATTTATAGATACATCTCGCGAAGGCTTCTTATTAGCTCAAGATATTAGTTCATTCTCTTTAACAATTGTAGCTAGAGAAGCTAAAAAACTTATGCCTGAAGGTGGAAGTATTGTAGCGACTACTTATTTAGGTGGAGAATTTGCAGTACCTAACTACAATGTAATGGGTGTAGCAAAAGCAAGTTTAGAAGCAAATGTAAAATATTTAGCACGTGATTTAGGTGAAGATAATATTAGAGTTAATGCAATTTCAGCTGGACCAATTCGTACATTAAGTGCAAAAGGAGTAGGCGGATTTAACTCAATACTTAAAGAAATAGAAGAACGCTCACCATTAAAACGAAATGTAGATATAATTGAAGTAGGTAAAACAGCAGCTTATCTATTAAGCGATTATTCAAGCGGCGTAACAGGCGAAAATATCCATGTAGACTCAGGTTATCACATCGTAAGATAATAGATTTGAGCATATAAAGAAATAGTATTAATAAACTCCATTCATAATTAGCTTATATAAACATAAGTTATAGTATGAATGGAGTTTTTGTCTAGGATAATGAGAAAGATTTGGAAATAAATTAGGATTCGTGATCAGTAATAGAGACGTTATGAGTATTTCTTGGAAAAATGAGTGAAGTTGTAGATTAATTGAGTAGTTAATCGAAGAGATAGGTGAAGTTGTAGATTAATTGAGTAGTTAATCGAAGAGATAGGTGAAGTTGTAGATTAATTAGAGAGTTAATCTAAGAGATGAGTGAAGTTGTAGATTAAGTCAGAAGTTAATCTAAGAGATTCAAAATTCATATTAAAAAAACTGAAACCAGTATTGGTTTCAGTTTTTTATTTTAAATCATTATCTAGAATTGGATCGTCTTCTACTGTTCTACTTGCGGTTGAACTTATTGATTGTCTATGTGTATATACATTTCTTACAATTGTCTTAAGGACTGCATATGTTGGTACCGCTATTAATATAGCTACGAATCCGCCTAAATTACCAGCTGCTAAAATAACAGTGATGATTGTTAATGGATGTATGTTTAGTGATTTACCCATTATATTAGGTGTAATGACGTTACCTTCTAGTTGTTGACAAATTAACGTTATAATACTAACCCACACAAGCATTACTGGATCTTGTATTAATGCAATTGTTGCTGCTGGTATAAAAGCTAACCATGGTCCTAAGAATGGTATCATGTTTGTTAATAAAGCTAATAGTGCTAATAACAAAGCATAATCTAAATCTACAAATGTATAACCTAAATACAATAACACACCTAGAATAACACTGACTGTAACTTGTCCTTGAATGTATGATTGTAAAGTTTGGTTAATATCTTTACTTAAGTTTACTACGAACCATTTTGTACGTCCTTTAAATGGTTTTGCAATAAATGGAATAAATCTTTCGTGATCTTTTAACATATATATTAAGAAGAATGGCACTAAGATTAATAAGAACATTGTTGATACAAATGAAGAAATATAACTGAATAAGTTAGTAATCATGTCTGTAACTATGCCACTTATACTTTCAATAGAATCATTGATTTTTTGAGATATATTATCTGGTAATCTGTCTCTTTGTTGTAATGCGTAATCGACGACGTTTTGTATTTCTCGTTGTATATAAGGTAGATTTTTAATCAAGTTATTAATTTGATCAGTTAATACTGGCACTATTATTGAAATAAATAATATGACTACAAGCATTAAGGCAATTAATATAATAGAGATACTACCCCATCTAGGTACTTTTCTTTTTTCTAACATTTTCTGAAAAGGTAAACAAATATAGAACAAGAATCCACCTAATAGTAATGGAAGTAAAATTGATTTTACGACGATAATGACCGGATAAAATATTTCATTTATTTCCATAAATATTTTTATAATTAGAAATGTTAGGAGAATGGCAATTCCTGTACGAAACCAAGCTTTATTTAACAATAGTAGTCCTCCTTATCAAACTTTCTCATACTTTTATATTATAAGGGAAATTACAGATTAAACAATGATAAATCATATTGTTGAAAAATATAGATATATATAATTTTTTTAAGTTGTGCGGATTAGAATAATTATTAAGTAATTATGAATATAATATTAACGCGAGATTTTAACGTATTAATGAAGAAAAGCTTTTTGATAATGAAGTAAGCGCTTACAAAAAATGTGTGATTCACTTTAAAAAATGATTGATTGTGTATTTATACATGGTATAATCATAACAAGGTAATTTCGAAATTTTCTGAACAAGGGGTTATCTTAAGGCTTACAACAAAGGGGAGATTGATTATGGAGTCTATTGTTAGCTTTGCAAATGACATTGTTTGGAGTAAAGCGTTGGTATACGGTTTATTGCTGACTGGTATTTTATTTACATTTATGATGAGGTTCTTCCAAGTTAGACACTTTAAAGAAATGATAAGGTTAATGTTTCAAGGGGAAAAATCACCAACTGGTATATCCTCATTCCAAGCGATAGCAGTATCATTAGCGGGTCGTGTTGGTACAGGTAATATTGTCGGTGTAGCAACAGCGATTTTCATCGGGGGTCCTGGTGCTGTATTCTGGATGTGGGCTACTGCGTTTCTTGGAGCAAGTTCGGCATTTATAGAGTCAACACTTGGTCAAATTTATAAAAAAGAAATTAATGGTCAATATCGTGGTGGACCAGCATACTACATAGAGTCAGGTATTAAAGGTAAGACTGGTAGAATATATGGTATCGTTTTTGCACTTGTTACAATTCTATCAGTGGGCTTATTGTTGCCAGGTGTACAATCAAATGCCATCGCTTCATCTATGAAGAATGCTTTTGGTTTAAATCCGTGGATTATTGCTATCGTATTAGCAGTATTGTTAGCCTTAATTATTTTCGGTGGTATTAAAGCGATTGCGAATGTTGCAACAGCAGTTGTACCGTTTATGGCCATTGTATACATAGGTCTAGCATTTGTAATAATTATTATAAATATTGATGCAGTTCCAGGTTTAATAGCAATGATTTTCAAATCAGCATTTGGTGTTGAAGCTGCCTTTGGTGGTATATTTGGTGCAATGATTGAAATCGGAGTTAAACGTGGATTGTATTCAAATGAAGCAGGTCAAGGTACTGGACCACATGCTGCTGCAGCTGCAGAAGTATCACACCCAGCTAAACAGGGACTTGTACAAGCATTTTCAGTATATATTGATACTTTATTAGTATGTACTGCTACAGCATTAATGATCTTAATGTCTGGTACATTTAATACAACAGATGGTGGGACTAATAAAGATGGTTCGCCTCATTTAATGCATGATAACGGTATATATGTACAAAGTGCCGATGGTAGTAAGGATGTCACAGGTACAGCAATGTACGCTCAAGCTGGTATAGATAAAGCTTTTAAAGGAGATAGTTATACGTTTGATCCAGGATACTCTGGATTCGGTTCGTACTTCATTGCTATTGCATTATTCTTCTTTGCCTTTACAACTATTCTGGCATACTATTATATTGCAGAAACCAATGTGAGTTATATCATTCCTTCCGATAAGCAGAAAATATGGATTATTTTAGTCAGACTTATCTTAATAGCTGCTACGGTTTATGGTTGTGTAAAAACAGCTGATGTTGCCTGGGCAATGGGTGATTTAGGTGTAGGTATGATGGCATGGTTAAACATCGTAGCTATATGGATACTCCATAAACCAGCTTTACGAGCATTACGAGACTTTGAGAACCAGAAAAAACAAAAAGGTACTGGTAAATATGCAATTTATAAACCAGCACCAGACGAAGTGCCTAATGCTAAATTCTGGCATGAAGATTATCCAAAACGTTTAAAAGAATTTGAATTAGAAGATAAGTAATTAAACAATATCAAACGCTTTCAAATATACGCTCTCTACTGTACAATAGTCTTATATGTACAGTTGGGAGCGTTTTATATGGAGAAAAAAATAGGTCTAGTTGACCAAATAAAACTTGAAAGTAAATTTTTAAAAAGGGAAGTGACGATCTCAATTTACTTACCTAAAGACTACACTGATCTATATAAACATCATGTTGTGATTACATTTGATGGCAGAGACTTTTTCCAATTTGGACAAATACATCGAGAATATGAAAAGTTAAGAACTGCAGAAATGGTAGAAAGAGCGATTATCGTTGGTGTTCACTATGAAGATGTAGAACTTAGAAGAAAAGAATTTCATCCTGATGGAGAGCACCGAAAAGAAATGTCACAATTTGTTGTAAAAGAACTATGTCCTTATATTGATAAAACATTCTCAACTTTAAAAGTAGGAAATGCAAGAGTATTATTAGGTGATAGTCTTGCAGCAAGTGTAGCATTGGTTACTGGTTTAGAATATCCACATCATTTTAGTCAACTTGGGCTGTTTAGTCCATTAATAAATGATACGGTAACTGAAAAGTTTCAAAATTGTTTATCTAAAGATCTATTAACAATTAAACATTATATTGGTAAAGAAGAAGATTCATTTAAACTGATTAGTGGAGATCTAGCAGATTTCTTAACGCCTAATAGAGAATTTAGTGAACGTGTTAAACAAGCTAACTTAACATATGAATATGAAGAATTAGATGGTGGACATACTTGGAAAACATGGAAACCTGAATTGGGAAATATATTAAGTTACTTTTTAAGTCATCAAAATCAGAAAAATTTGATATAATAAAAAGGAAGACAAACAAAGGAGGAAGTATCATTATGAAATTAGGCATCGTACTTATTCCATCAAAACCATTCCAAGAAGCAGTGAACGCTTATCGCAAAAGATATGACAAGCACTACGCATTAATCACACCACATATTACAATTAAAGAAAAATTTGAAGTTGATGATAATATGCTTGATGAGGTTAAGTCTAAACTTGAAGAAACAGCTAAAGAATTCGAACCAGTGGAAATTCAAGTTTCAAAAGCATCAAGCTTTGCACCAACTAAAAATGTAATTTATTTTAAAGTTACTAAAACTGATGAATTAGTTTCTTTATACAGTAAATTCAATAACGGTGACTTCTATGGTGAAAGTACTCATCCATTCGTTCCACACTTCACAATTGCACAGGGGTTATCAAGTCAAGAATTTGAAGATATTTATGGACAAGTTAGAATGGCTGGAATCGATCATTCAGAAACAATCGACACAATTAAATTAATGAAACAAAATGAAGACGAAACATGGTCAGAAGCAGCTTCTTATACTTTAGGCTAATTTCATGTTTTCAAAATGCCAACAAAGCTCAAACTTTGTTGGCAATTTTTTATGCATGCTTTCCGCGGGCATATAAGTGTAGTGTTAAAAGCAATACTAGGCAAAACTGCTGATAAGTGTAGTGTTAAAAGTAGTTCTAGGCAAAACTGCTGATAAGAGTAGTGTTAAAAGCAGTACTAGGCAAAACTGCTGATAAGAGTAGTGTTAAAAGCAGTACTAGGCAAAACTGCTGATAAGAGTAGTGTTGAAAGCAGTTCTAGGTAAAATTGTTGATAAGAGTAGTGTTAAAAGCAGTACTAAGTAAAATTGCTGATAAGAGTAGTGTTAAAAGCAGTACTAAGTAAAACTGCTGATAAGAGTAACCATAAAAGTAGATTTGATTACAAATTAGAGCTTAAGACATAAATATCCTAAAACTTTAAAAAGAGCAGAAATTCATTATTAAAATTGAATTTCTACTCTTATTTTTTTAAAATCATTCACACTACTTCCGACTAGTGTAAATATAGCTACTCATGCTTACACTTCTCTCAACTTGTGTAAATATAGATACCTTTGCTTACACTTCTCTCTACTTGTGTAAATATAGATACCTTTGCTTACACTTCTATAGAGATGTGTAAATATAGATACCTTTGCTTACACTTCTATAGAGATGTGTAAATATAGATACCCTTGCTTACACTTCTATAGACTTGTGTAAATATAGCTACTCATGCTTACACTTCTCTCAACTTGTGTAAATATAGATACCTTTGCTTACACTTCTATAGACTTGTGTAAATATAGCTGTTCTATAACTAAGAGGCTGAGACAATTAATTTGTCTCAGCCTCTTAGCATTGTATTAAAATAGATATTGTTAACGATTTTGTAAGTGCTGACGCCTGAGGGAAAAGTATGTGTGAGAGACTACAGGCTTGAGCCATACCCCTAGGCAAGCATGCACGAACAAAATCGTAAGATTTTATAAAAAAATAGGCTAGCATGCACATACAAAATCGTAAGATTGTTATAAAAATAATTATTAGTAATGATTTAAAAAATAAGCATATCACTGTAAATTTTAAAAATCAGTTAAGTGATATGCTTATTTATTTTGAGTTAGGAAATATGTTCCTGTTATATTGATTTTTTCTTTTTGTAATTCAAAGCAAAGTAAGTCCCATAGAATAATGCTAAGAATAAAAACATTAAACTAGATGCATAAATTGTATAATAGACATCTCTAAATACTTCTGATATTAAGCCACCTATAAGAGGCCCAATCATTGTACCGAAACCTTGAACACTATTGAATACGCCCCATGTTTCTTCTTGAACTTTACTATGAATATGTCCTGCCATAAAAGTGTTCCAAGCTGGTAAGAGTAAGCCGTATATTGTACCTATAAGCAATGCTATTAAAAGTACGATTAATAATTGAGTTAATAGGGTTAATCCAAAAATAAATGAACTATAAGCTAAGAAACCTACGAAAATTATAATATGCGTAAACGTCTTAGAGTGCTTATCCATTAATTTTGAGAAGAACAGCATTGATATCGTACAACCAATTCCACCAACAATGAGTATAATTGTATATTCTAAAGTAGTTACACCCATATGTTTTGTTGCATACGTAGGTAATATTGGTACAAGCATACCTATTGCAGATCCTTGCAAGAATATTCCTGGGAATAGTAGTAAATGACGTCTCGTTACTTGAACAATTTCTTTGAATTGTTTTTTGACTGATTTACTTTCGTAGTTAGTTAATTGAACTTTAACAAAATAGAACAAAATCCAAGCAACTAACACGCAAACAGCCATCATAAATGTGAATCGAGTCGGATGCAATTTGAATAGTAAGTTCATAAAGATCATACCTGAGAGCATACCGACTAACCAACTAAAATAAACATAGCCCATCTGTTTGCCTCGTGATGATTCACTTACACTTGATAACATAATGACCCATATGGGACTTACAGCGATACCAAGTAATATTGCACTTAATATAAATATCACTGGTGTTGGTATAAATATAATTAACGCTAAACTAGAAAAGGCTAGTAAAAATCCACAAGTTAAGATAACTGTTGGACCGAATCTTTTTAGAAGAAAACCAATAACAAAGTTTGTTAATGCGTCACTTATAAAATGTAAAGAGATTGCTAACGAAGTAATACCAACAGTCACTTTAGCAGTGGTTGTTGGTAAAATAGGTAAATAACTTAGAATATACATACCTCTAGCAAATTCCATCATGAATAATATGATAAGCATTAACCAAAAATCTTTTTTATAAAATGATTTATCTGATAAAGTATTTGGCATACATAGGAACCTTTCCATAAACTTCATTATATGAAAGTGAGTCACTTAATAATGATAGTAAATCGTTACAAATAGTTTCTGTTGATTTTTTTATATAATTCTCTTCTAGTAATTTAGTCATCTCTTTCAATTTGTTAGGTTGATTCGTAAGTGAAATAACCATTTTAGTGGCTTCTTCCGGTGTGGTTGCAATTTTTCCATAGCCCTTTTGTTCAAAATAATCAGCATTTTCTAATTCTTGACCTGGTGCTGGATTTAAGAATATGAGTGGTAAATGTCTTGAAAATGCTTCAGAAATCGTGATGCCACCTGGCTTAGTAATCATAAGTTGACTAGTTGCCATCCACTCATTCATATGTTTAGTATAACCAAGTATTAAGACATTCTTATTACCTTTAAAATGCGTGCTCAATTCATTCTTTAAAGATTTACTGTTACCACAAATCATCACAACTTGTGCATCTTTAGCATACATATCAATTTTACTTATCATGGTAGAAAATCCAGTAGATACACCAAATGCACCTGCAGACATTAATATAACCTTCTTGTCAGGATCTAATTTGTGTTTAGTTAACCATCGATATCGATCTATTGGTTCTTCAAATTGTTTCGAAATCGGAATGCCTGTAACTTTAATGTCTTTTTCATCAATACCAATAGAATGAATTTCATTTTTTAAATCTTTAGTAGCTACATAATAACGATTTGAGTGTGGTGTAACCCAGTTCTTGTGTAAACGGTAGTCTGTTATAACTGTTGCAATAGGTATATTTAAATTAAACTGTTCTGTTAAAACTGAAACGACTGGTGTCGGAAAAGTTAACAAAATTAAGTCGGGCTTTTCTTTTATAAGTAAGTTAAGTAATTTATTTAGTCCATAATATTTATAGAAACATTTATCAATTTGTTCTGGTCTACTATAGTAGAAGAATTTATACATGTTTCTAAAATATTTAAAGCTGTTTATATACCATTGTTTAGCGATGGAAGTCATAATAGGGTGTGCTTCTAAAAATAAATCATGTTCTATTACAGTCAAATGATTTAAATTCATTTCACCAAATTGTTTCACAATACTATTCGTAACTTGTAAATGACCGTTACCGAAAGAACCAGTAATAATCAATAATTTTTTGTTTTGAGAAACCATTAGACACACTCCGTATTTGTATTTAAATTCTATGATAGTTTAACGCATTTTTCCTCTTTTGTGAAAAGATATAGCATATTATTACAAAAACTACATAGAATCTTTAAACTAATTCAACGTTTCTTTAGTAATTCTTCATCAATTGGATTTTCATCATAATATCATCTATTTGTATATCGAGTAAATACTCATTTATTTTATAATTCTTTATACATATAGTCAAAGCTATAAAATCATTATCATAAAGTGTATAATAAACCTATTGAAAATAAAGGAGAAATAACGATGAACGTTGAGACGTTATTAAATAAAATTAAAATTAAAAAAATATATGGTAATGAAGACCAAGAAGTAGTAGATATTACTACAGATTCTAGAAATGCATTTGAAGGTACAATCTTTGTTGCTTCACAAGGTTATACAGTTGACAGCCATAAATTCATACCAAACGTTGTTGAACAAGGTTGTACAGTAGTTGTAAGTGAGAATTACATGGAACTACCAGATCATGTATTATTAATCGTTGTCAAAGATACATTAAAAGTAGCGAGTATCTTTAGTCATATCTTATACGACTTTCCAAGTCAAAAATTAACTACAATAGGTGTGACTGGTACAAATGGTAAAACAACAATTGCTACAATGATTCATCATTTAACAAGAGGACTTGGAAAAGGAAGTGCTTATTTAGGTACAAACGGTTTTCAAGTTAATGAAAAAATTACAAAAGGTGTGAATACCACACCAGAAACTGTAACTTTAACAAAACATATAGTAGAAGCAGTAAACGAAGAATGTGAAAGTATGACATTTGAAGTTTCAAGTCATGGTTTAGTTATCGGTAGGTTAAGAGGTTTAGAATTTGATATTGCGATTTTTTCTAATTTAACGCAAGATCATTTAGATTTTCATGGTACTATGGAAGCTTATGGACATGCGAAATCTTTATTATTTAGTCAATTAGGACAAGATTATAGAAAAGATAAATTTGTTATACTCAATGCAGATGATAAATTTACGAAAGAATTAATACCAGTGACACCATTTGAAATCTTTACATATGGTATTGATAATGAAGCTGATTTTATGGCTAAAAATATTAAAGAATCAATTAGTGGAGTAGCGTTTACACTTGTAACGTCTTTTGGTGAATATGAAATCGATTCTCCTTATTTAGGTAAATTTAATGTACTTAACTTATTGGCTAGTATTTTAGGTTTATGGGTGCAAGGTTATGATTTATCAAAAGTTGCTCAGGCTGTGCAAACTATGCCACCTGTTGAAGGTCGTTTAGAAGTGTTAGATAGAAAGCTTCCTATTGATTTGATTATAGATTATGCACATACACCAGATGGTATGGATAAATTAATTGATGCAGTTAAACCATTCGTAAAACAAAAACTTATATTTTTAGTTGGAATGGCTGGAGAAAGAGACTTAACAAAAACACCAGAAATGGGTAAAATAAGTTGTCGAGCAGATTATGTCATATTTACACCAGATAATCCTGCAAATGATGACCCTAAAATGTTAACAGCAGAATTAGCTAAAGGAGCGACACATAATAATTATGTAGAATTTGAAGATAGAGCAGAAGGTATTAGACACGCAATTGAAATATCTGAACCAGGTGATACAGTTGTACTAGCATCGAAAGGTAGAGAACCTTATCAAATTATGCCTGGCCATGTAAAAGTTCCTCATAGAGATGATTTAATAGGTCTAGAGGCTGCTTATGAGAAATATGGAGGAAAGCCAAGTGAAGATTAGAGAAAGTCATTCGCAAAATTTGAATTGTAAAGTTTATATATATGAAAATAAAAAAGAAGAATATTTTGTAATATCTATTCCTGATTTGTTTTGGTCTATAAAAGTAGACTATGATTTATACGGAGAATCATTAATTGAGCATCTGTACTTGCATTTATTTAATGTGCTTGATGAAGATGAAGCGAATGAATTAGCGAATAGAATTAGCCAATGGACATCCGAACTATAAGGAGAAATGAATTGTGACGATAAAACAAGAAGTAGAAAGTAGAAAGACATTTGCGATAATATCCCATCCAGATGCCGGTAAAACAACATTAACTGAGAAGTTATTACTTTTTGGTGGTGCTATTAGACAAGCAGGTACTGTTAAAGGTAAAAAGTCTGGGAAGTTTGCAACAAGTGACTGGATGAAAGTAGAACAAGAACGTGGTATTTCTGTAACAAGTTCAGTTATGCAATTTGATTATGACAACTATAATATTAATATTTTAGATACACCAGGGCATGAAGATTTCTCTGAAGATACTTATAGAACATTAATGGCAGTAGACAGTGCAGTTATGGTAATTGACTGTGCAAAAGGTATTGAGCCACAAACATTAAAGTTATTTAAAGTATGTAAAATGAGAGGTATCCCAATTTTTACTTTTATAAATAAATTAGACCGAATGGGTAAAGAGCCTTTTGAATTATTGGAAGAGATTGAAAAGACATTAGAAATAGAAACTTATCCAATGAACTGGCCTGTTGGTATGGGACAAAACTTTTTCGGCATTATTGACAGAGCTGAAAAGACTATTGAACCATTTAGAGACGAAGAAAATATATTACATTTAAATGATGATTATGAACTAGAAGAAGATCATCCAATTAAAAATGACTCACAGTTTGAACAAGCAATTGATGAATTAATGTTAGTTGATGAAGTAGGAGAGCAATTTGATGAAGAAATGCTATTAGCAGGAGAACTAACTCCAGTATTCTTCGGATCAGCTTTAGCGAACTTCGGTGTTCAAAACTTTTTAAATGCATATGTAGATTATGCTCCAATGCCTAGTGGACGTAAAACTGAAGAAGGAGATGTCGTTGATCCATTTGATCAAGACTTCTCAGGATTCATCTTTAAGATACAAGCAAACATGGATCCGAGACATAGAGACAGAATTGCATTTATGAGAATTGTAAGTGGTGCGTTTGAAAGAGGTATGGATGTAACACTGCAAAGAAATAAGAAAAAGCAAAAGATTACACGTTCAACTTCATTTATGGCTGATGATACTCAAACAGTCAATCATGCAGTAAGTGGTGATATTATCGGTTTATATGATACAGGAAACTATCAAATAGGCGATACACTTGTTGGAGGTAATCAAAAATTTCACTTTGAAACGTTACCACAGTTTACACCTGAAATATTTATGAAAGTTAGTGCCAAAAACGTAATGAAACAAAAGCATTTCCATAAAGGTATTGAGCAATTAGTTCAAGAAGGTGCTATACAACTTTATAAGACGCTTCATACTAATCAAATTCTTCTAGGAGCAGTTGGACAACTTCAATTTGAAGTCTTTGAACATCGTATGAAAAATGAATACAATGTTGATGTCGTAATGGAACAGGTTGGTAAGAAAATTGCGAGATGGATTGAAAATGAAAAAGATATAACAGACAACATGAATTCAAGTAGATCAATTTTAGTGAAAGATCGCTTTGATCAATATGTATTCTTGTTTGAAAATGAATTTGCAACGAGATGGTTTGAAGATAAATTCCCTGAAATCAAATTATTTAGTTTGTTATAATTCATAAAACATTGTATAATAATATAATAAAACTAAATAGACCTACGACTTTGTCGAAGGGGAGTAACTTTAGAACTTAAAAATTCTAGCATATTATCGTCATTACGAAACGGAAGTTTCCGGTAATATGGACATACTATAAATGTTAAGTGAGACCTTTGCCTTTAATTAGGCATGGTCTCTTTTGTTTTTTATTAGAAAAAAATGGAGAGTGAATAAGATGGATCCGAGTTTATTTTTGAGTTACGGTTGGGTATTAATCGTATTAATTTTTCTAGAAGGATTGTTGGCAGCAGATAATGCTGTTGTAATGGCGGTAATGGTTAAACATTTACCAGAAGATTTAAGGAAAAAAGCATTATTCTATGGCTTGTTAGGTGCTTTCGTATTCCGTTTAATATCATTATTCTTAATTAGTTTCTTAGCTAACTTTTGGCCAATACAAGCAGCAGGAGCTATATACTTAATTTACATGTCTATTAAGAACTTGATAGACTTCAAGAAACATAAAGACGAAAAAATTAAGACAGCAGATGATATCGAGGGACAAGAAGATTTTACAGAATCAGAATTTCCTTCAGATGGCAAAGGTCATCATAAGTTGAAAAAGAATTTCTGGATGACAGTATTAAAAGTAGAATTCGCAGATATAGCATTTGCTATTGATTCAATGTTAGCTGCATTTGCAATAGCAGTTACACTACCAGCATTAGGTGTAGACTTTGGAGGCATGGATGCCGGTCAATTCGGTGTTATGTTCGTAGGTGGTATGATTGGTGTAATCATCATGAGATTTGCAGCAACATACTTTGTAGAATTATTAAATAAATATCCGAACCTAGAAGCAGCAGCATTTGCTATCGTAGGTTGGGTAGGTATCAAATTATTAGTAATCGTACTAGCACATGATGAAATTAAAGTATTACCACATGACTTCCCACATGGTGTATTGTGGCAGTCAATATTCTGGACAGTATTATTATTGCTAGTTGTGATCGGCTGGATTACATCAGTCCGTAACAACAAAAAAACAACCGAATAACTAGAATGATTTGAGGCTGAGACAATTAATTTGTCTCAGCCTTTCATCTTTTCGAAAAATGAGGTAATTTCAACCTTAGCTAATTCTCAATTTATGATAGTAATTTCTTTAGTTTTCAAGTTATTTAGCTATTTAGTAAATATATGTAAAAATAGGTGTATAATGTAGAGAAATACAATGGTTTTGTGTTAATAATTTTAATATTATATGGCATAATAGATACATTAAGTGTTTAGATTGAGGAGGGCAATAAATGTCACGAAAAAAACATGTCATTCCTAGAAATGAATATAAGAGACAACGACGTGAATTTTTTCATAATGAAGAACGTGAGAAAAGAATTGAACAAGAGAGAAAAGAGAATGAGATAAAAAGAGCAAACGAGTTAGAGTTACAGAAGAAAAATGAATTGCGTGTTAAAGAAAATATGCAAAAAGCTCGTATTGAAAAATTAACTAAAGAAGAAATTAAAAAGCAAAAAGAAGAATCTAAATCACACCCAACGATTGATTTAGATGATGATAGATTAGCTGCTACACAACAAGATCATACGGAAGAAGATATAAAAGCTGATAATAAAAGTGAATTAGATAATGACAAAGTTGATGTAGATAATGAAGAAGATATTCAAGAAATAAATTATAAAAAAGTGAGAAATGAAAGTCATAATAAAGATAAAAAACATGTTGCTAAAGACAATGATTTTGAAACTAATAAGCAACTTGGTGCAATACATGATGAAAAGGTTGAAGAAAAATCTCAAAATAAAAATAATATTTTGAATACTATTTTATCTAAAATTGAAAAACATTGGCCAATAATTGCGATTATTTTAGCCATTATACTAATCTTTATTTTAGTTTGGAGTATCTTCCAAAATGTGAACCCTCCAAATGAAAGTAGAAAGACTATTGAAGAACAACAATCTCAAAAAGGATTCCAAAAACCTATTACAAATGTAATGGAAGCAGTAGAAAAATCTAAGCATTCAGTAGTTGGTGTTTCTCATGAAGATTCTGATATATCTAGCAAGACTGAATCTTCACAAAAAGAAAAAGAAGAAAATAGCGGCGTCGGTTCTGGCGTCGTTTATAAAGTTGATGATAATAAAGCATACATAGTAACAAACGCACATGTTGTTTCAAGCGATAAAAAACCGATTATCACAACTGCAAACGGTAAGAAATATGATGGTAAAGTTTTAGGTACTGATCAATGGTCAGATATAGCAGTGTTAAGTGTGCCTATTGAAAAAGATGATAAATTCAAATCTATTAAATTTGAAGACTCGGATAATTTAATATTAGGTGAAACAGCAATCGTGATTGGTAGTCCTCTAGGTGCAGAATTCCAAAATAGTATTTCTACTGGCGTAGTTTCTGGCTTAAATAGAAAAGTTCCTGTTGATTTTAATGGGGATGACGAGTATGATTGGGAAATTAAAGCAATTCAAACAGATGCTGCAGTCAATCCAGGTAATTCTGGTGGACCAATATTAGATTCACAAGGTAATCTTATTGGTATAGTATCATTGAAGATTGATATGCCAAATGTAGAAGGTATGGCATTTGCTATTCCATCAAACGAAGCAACTGATTACATTAATACTTTAGAAAAAGACGGTGAAATTAAACGTCCTGAACTAGGTATAATGGCTCAAAATTATACTAAATTAAGCTCTAACGAAAAATCTCAAATAACTTTACCTGATAAATATAAATCAGGTATGGCAATAACGGGTGTTACTAAAGATGGTAATGCTGATAAAGCTGGAATTAAGTTTAATGATGTAATTGTAGGCATTGATGATACAAAAATTGAAAATAATCTTGAATTTAGGAAAGAATTATATAATAATCATAAAATAGGTGAAAAAGTTGATTTGAAACTTATTAGAGATGGTAAAGAAACTACTAAAACATTAACATTGAAATAAATAGAGGTGACAATTTGTGTCCATTATAAAATACTTTTTTCAAAAAATGACTCCACAACAAGGTATTGTATTATATTATTTGGGCGCAATCATTGTCGCCTTTTTATTATTGAATTTACCTTATGTTGTTAAACCTGATGTGAAAATTGCACCTGTCGATACGCTATTTGTAGCGGTATCTGGCGTAAGTGTGACTGGACTTACACCCGTTATAATTGAAGATACATTTACAATGTTTGGACAGGCAATAATATTAATTATACTTAATATTGGCGGTATAGGTGTCATGGCGATTGGTACTTTACTTTGGGTAATACTAGGAAAGCATATTGGTTTAAGAGAGCGACAACTCATTATGCTAGATAGTAATTCAAATGCTATGAATGGCGTAGTTAAATTAATATTAGATATTGTTAGAACTATATTAATGATAGAAGTAATTGGAGCGATATTATTATCTTTTTATTTTTATAAAGATATCGGCTCTGTTAAAGATGCGATACATCATGGCATTTTTGCATCTGTATCTGCTACAACGAATGGTGGTTTAGATATCACCGGGGAATCGCTAGCACCATATGCAAATGATTATTTCGTCCAAACGATTATAATGTTACTTATCATGTTAGGTGCAATAGGATTTCCAGTATTGATTGAAGTAAAAACTTATATGCGAAATACGCATCCGAACTTTAGATTTTCATTATTTACTAAAATTGCAAGTGCGACTTATTTGTTCTTGTTCTTATTAGGAACAGTTGTAATATATTTATTTGAGTTTTCAAACTCATTTAAAGACATTTCGTGGCATAAAGGTATCTTTTATGCTATGTTCCAGTCTTCATCAACACGAAGCGCAGGATTATCTACAATAGATCTTGGACAGTTTACTGAAGCAACGAATTTCTTTCTAGGTGGATTGATGTTCATTGGTTCATCACCAAGCTCAGTAGGTGGAGGTATAAGAACAACAACATTTGCAATACTTGTTCTTTATTTAGTCAATTTTAGTAATGGTCGTACGACGATAAAAGCATTTAATAGAGAGATACATCCTTTAGATATACAAAGGTCGTTTGCCGTTATATCATTGGCTTTAGCTATCACATTTGTTGGTGTGTTATCTGTAGTACGATTTGAAGACGGTAGACATGATTTACTTTCAATATTTTTTGAAACAATGTCAGCATTTGGTACATGTGGGTTATCAATGGGGATAACCGATAATTTACAATTAGGTTCGAAAATAGTGATTATGATACTTATGTTCATTGGACGTGTTGGGCTACTATGTTTCGTAGTTATGTTAGGTGGTAAATCAACGCCTGATAAATTCCACTATCCAAAAGAACGAATTCAAATAGGTTAAAAAAACTGGGACAATTAACTTGTCCCAGTTTTTTATTTATATATTAAATATGCTTAACTACAGGTATCATAATAATAAAAGTTGTGCCTTCAGTATTGTTAGCCACGCTTATTGTGCCATCCCAATCTTCAATTAATTTTTTACTTAAATAAAGTCCTAGTCCACTGCCTGAATCTTTTGTAGTAAAGAAGGGGTCAAATACTTTTTGTTGAACTTCTTTTGACATACCTTTTCCATTATCTTTAAATACTAATTTTATTTGTTTTGTATTTGTCTTTAATAGTTGAATTTCTATTGAAGCATTATGTACGTCAGTTAATGCGTCTTTAGAATTTTGAATTAAATTGATCAGTATTTGTTTTAATTGGTCTTCAGATAAAAAGGCATAAATGGGTTCTTCTGGTAATGATAAAGAAATATTTATGTTGTTTTGTTCTAATTCATACTTTGAAAATTGCTCTATATCTTTGATTGTCTGGCTAATATTAACATTTGTGTAAGCTAAGTTTGTTGGTTTACCTAAATATAAGAATTGTGTAACGATGTTATTAATTCTATCTAATTCTTCTGTAATAATATTAAAATGGTTATCTTGCTGGTTTTGATCATATTTCATTCTAGTGAGTTCTATAAATCCATTAATACTCGTTAAAGGATTTTTTATTTCATGCGCGGTATTTGCAGCCAATGTTCCTATTAGTCGCAATTTTTCATTATTTGCTTGTTCGATTAACTTTTCATGTTCTAATCTATCGGAACGACTTTTAAATATTAAAGTTAAAATCGTTAATATTAAGAAAATAACTAAGAAAATAAATATACTTGGTAAAATTACGCGCGTTATAACACTATATTGTCCAGTAATGCTAATTGTGACAGGTAAGTTATTGTAAAAATAAGTGATTGTTTTTGTATGTTTATGTGATTTGCCGACTTGATAAATTTGAGTACCATCTATACCTTGTACTTGTATTTGGAATCTCTTAGCAATTAACTTTATTTCATTTTTAAATGAATTCATATTTATTTCTGCAGCAACAGTATAGTCTTGATTTTTAATCTTTAATCGATTTGTAAGTAATAATGTTTTAGGTCTATCTAGTGATCTCTTTTTGCTACTTAATGTGGATTTTTGAGTAAATGGGAAGTGATACTTATATTGATTAAAGTCTTCTATTGAAGTATAGTTTGGTCCTTTAGAGTCATAGACGATTTGATTTTTATTATTCAAAATATAAATATGATCTATCCAAGTATATCTAGTATGATTATCTTTTAAAAATTGATTAATAAATTTTTCATCGTTACTATTAGATAATATCGTCGTTAAAGATTCAGAAATACTGTTTGATTCGCTTATGAATGTATCGATTTTTAAGTTAATAATTTCTTTAGTAGTATCAAATCTTTGATTAATTCTATTATTATAGTTTTTACTAATGAGTGCACCAATTAATATAGAAACGATAAGTGCAAAAACAATATTTAGTATGATAATTTTATTAAAAGGTTTCATAATATTCTCCTATGTATATATACTCTTAATTGAGTATATTATGATTAACTAATATTGCCAACATAAAATAAAATTACATTATCATTATTCAAATTAGTTTAAAAAGACATATCATTTTTTAAAAATGGTAAAATATAAAAGAAAGAGGGGGAATAGCATTGAATACGAATGAAATCATTACGATTGATTTATTAGCTACTTCTGACTTACATGGTCGAATAAGTAGAAGTGGTATAAGTGGAAATATATTAAAGATGGCTACTTACGTAAAACATAAACGTAAAGCAAACCATCGTGTATTATTATTGGATAATGGTGGAATGTTGTCGGGTTCAATGTTTGCTTTTTATTATGCACAAATTGCACCATACAAAAGAAACCCAATGATTAAAATTATGAATGAAATGCAATTTGATGCAAGTGGTGTTAGCCCTGATGAATTTAATTTCGGCTTAGACTTCTTAAATAAGTCTATTGCCCTAAGTAGATTTCCATGGCTTGCAGCTAATATAGAACATAATAAAACAAAAGAACCTTATTTTACGACACCTTACACAATCAAATACGTTGATGGTATTAAAATTGGTATAATTGGGTTTACTTCAAGTGGCTTAATGGAAAATAAAAATATAGAATTCGAAGATGAAGTTATTGTTGGAGAATCAATGGCATCAGCAAAACGTTGGGTAAGATATTTGCACGAAAAAGAAAGTCCTGACTTTTTAATTATGTTATATCATGGTGGGCTAAACACTTACACAGATAAAAATAATTATAGATCATATTATAGTAATAACGCTGAAAACATGATTAAAAGTACAGAAGGCGTTAACGTCATTATTACAGGTCACCAAGAACATGTCGTGGATTTAAAAGTTGCAGAAACTCAATTTATACAACCAGGTAAAGATGCGACTAATATTGTAGATATGTCGATTCAATTTAGAAAAAGAACTAATTCAGTTGAAATTATTGATACATCAATTAAACATGTTGAACTTTCTAGTTATCCAGAAGATAGGGATTTACTAGAGTTAACTTATTTCGACCAAAAAGCAGTACAACATTGGTCGGAACAAGATGTAACGGATATGCCTGTAGTACTAGATTATAAGCAATTAACTGACCTATATATTAAGCCACATAAATTTATTGAGTTAATTCAAAATAGTATGAGTAAAGCATTTACAGAAATAGACTTTATTTGTGCACATATTGGAAACCCATTAGGTAATGGTTTAAGAGGAGAACTCAAAGTAAAAGATATATATAAATCTTATGTTCATACAGATAAACCAGTCAAAATAAAACTGACTGGTATTGAAATTAAACGTATATTAGAAAGAACAGCAACAGCAATGTACAAAGAAGAAGGAACAATAAAGTATAACGAAGAAATTTTAGAGCCAACATTAATGACAGTTTGGAAAGGTTTCAAGTATAAAATTGACTTAAACAAACCTGTAGGAAATAGAGTTGAACTTTATAATATAAATCTAGAAGACAGTTTTAATGTAATTATGACAGATTACTTATTTAGACATGTTAATAAGATTATTTCAGAATCAACATATGAAAGATCTAAAAAAACTGTGATTGAATATATGGTAGAAGAAATAGGGGAAACTAAAGGTAAATTCGAGCTAGAACATGATTTTGAAATTGAATAATAAGACATATCGAGTTCGAAAGAGCTAGTTGAATATTTCTTAATCGTTAACCGACAAAAAAATAAACAAAGTAAGTAAATAAATATAAAAATTATTAATATTTGGTATTTTTTTGCGCTGACTCCTGCGGGAAAAGCATGATTCGAAGACTACAGGCTGAGAACATGCCCGCGGAAAGCATGCGCATAAAAAAATGCCGGCAAAGTCTAAGACTTTGTCGACACTCTGAATCCAAACACGGCTGTGTTTGGATTTTTTAACTAAATATTATTACAAGTATAATTATTGCTGCTACTTGAGCGATATATGAAGTTACGATTCTTTTAGTGTAGAAATATAAAGTAGATAATATTAATTGAGCTAAAAATATAAAAATGAATATAGCGAAATTACCTAAATATAAAAATAGTGAACTAGAAGCAAAAGCACTTACAACGATTGCAACAATAGGTCGTGACAATTTAAGTTGTAGTTGATTTTGTAATATCGTTCTAATATAAAGCTCGTGACAAGGTATCGCAATAACAATTGTTACTAACATTTGCCATTTATAAAAAACGCCTGCGTGCATTAATTCTTTTAATAATGATGCATACGATAAACCATTATAAATTTGGGATAATAAAAGTTGAAGTATAACTAATAATACTGCACCAATTAAACCATATCCTATTGATTGTAATAATCGTTTAGACTTAATCTCGCGTTGATAAAAGACATAGCTAATGCCTGCAATCATCATAATGCCAGTATATAAGTACCAGAATACTTCTTTTTCACCTTGCATTAAAAATAAAATAAAGTGAAAAATAATAAAACTCGATATGAACCATATTAATTGAGGATTAATTTGTTTTTTCACTATTATCCCTCTTCAGAAATTATAGTATAACGCTTGTGATTTACTACAGTTTTTTCAGGTAGTTCTAAACTTTCAAAGTTATCCATGATTGTTATGTCTACTATAACTGAGTTTTCATTAATCTTTTCAACTCTACCTCTTAAGCCATCTTGAAATTCTATGATATTTCCAACTTCTGCGATTGTCATGATATTCCTCCTAAATAATACTATGAAATATTATACTAAATAACGGTTCAATTATAAAGTAATAATAAGATATACATCTATTTTATCACAAACATATCATTCATATTATTATTTAAACATATGGTAATATTAAAGTAAGGCAACAAGGGGAAAAATAAGGAGGAAATATAAATGAAATTTGTAAGTAATAATGGAATAAACGATCCAATGATCAATTTAGCAATGGAAGAATATGTACTTACTTCTCTTCCTAAAGATGATAGTTATTTTTTATTCTATATTAATCAACCATCTATTATTGTTGGTAAAAATCAAAATACTATTGAAGAGGTAAATCAAGAGTATGTTGAAGCTAATAATATTAAAGTTGTACGAAGAATTTCTGGTGGTGGGGCAGTTTACCACGATTTAGGGAATTTGAATTTTAGTTTCGTTACGAAAGATGATGAAGATAGTTTCCATAACTTCGCAAAATTTACACAACCTATTGTAGATGCTTTAAATGAAATGGGTGTTAATGCTGAATTATCAGGTAGAAATGATATTCAAGTCGGAGAAAAGAAAATTTCTGGTAATGCAATGGTAAAACAAAAAGATAGAATGTTCTCACATGGTACTTTGATGTTAAATAGTGAAATTGAAGAAGTTGTAAATGCTTTAAGAGTTAATGAAGCAAAAATTAAATCTAAAGGTATTAAATCTATTAGATCAAGAGTTGCTAATATTCAAGAATTTTTAGAAGAACCAATGGATATTGAAACATTTAAACAACGCATACTAACTTCAATTTTCAAACAACAAGGTAGTGAAGAAGTAGAGGAGTACCATCTTACTGATGAAGACTGGGATAATATTAATGAATTGAGCAAAAATAAATATCAAAAATGGGAATGGAATTATGGGAAAAACCCTAAATACAACTTTGAAAGAAGCCATAAATTTGATAGAGGTTTAGTTCAAATAAAATTAGATGTCAAAAAAGGTATAATAGAACATGCAGCAATCTTTGGGGACTTCTTTGGAGTGGGAAATGTAAATGATATTGAAGAAGCTTTAATAGGCGTACAACATCAAAAGTCTTCTATAAAAGAAGCATTAAAAGATATTGATGCATATCATTACTTTGGAGATATAGATAAAGAAGAAATTATTAACTTAATGTTATAAAAAATAAAAGAGACGATTTTTGAATGTTTTCAAAAGTCGTCTCTTTTATGTGTTAATTTTTAAATGATAACTCACGATTGTAAATCCTCCAACTGTATTAATTCTGCACTATATTGTTCAAATAAAGTATTGTTACGATTCAAAAGTGCTTCATCGATTAAAGCCATCAATTCTCGTTTGCGATTTTCACGTAAAGCAGAATCTATAACTAGTTCTACAGATAAATCATTTAAGTTATTAACGAAAGTTTCTAAACTCTGATGCTTAACTTGAGAATATTGTTTCATTTTAAACAACCCCTTGACTTTATTTGTTAAAATTATAGCGTATTTATTTTCTAAATGCAATGAATATTCAGAAATTTTAAAAAAGTAATTCTTTTTAACGAATTTATTGATAAACTAACTTTATAATTACATTATAATTTAGTATTTATAATTTTCAAATTATTATGCTCATAGCCACATTAGTGGGGTGTGATTTATTGTAAAAATAATACTTTGAAAGTTAAACATGAGAATAAAAAGGAGATATTAATATGTATAAGCTAAAAATGTGGGACCATGTTCAGTTGTCTGCTCCAAAAGGATCAGAGGGAAAGGCGAGAGCGTTTTATGTAGATCAATTAGGATTTAATGAAGTTGAAAAACCGGAATCTTTAAAAGGTAATGGTGGAGTTTGGTTTAATATTAACAATATTGATTTGCATATCGGTATCGAAGAAGATTTTATACCTCTTAAAAAGGCACACCCTGCAATTAATGTTGAAAATCTCGAAGATTTAATTGAACACTTAACAGAAGAAAAAATAGATTTTAAGACAGATAATCGATTTCCTGGTGCTAAAAGACTACATTTATATGATCCTTTTAGTAACAGGTTAGAATTTATAGAAAAACAATAGAATTTCATAAGAAAAATATTGACTAAGAATTAAATATATATTATATTTAATTCAGATAGATATAAAAGTAAAAAATTATCACTGAGAGGAGTTTGCGATGAAAAAGTATGTAATAAAACAGAATACAATGTATATAAGGGGTATTAAAGTAAATGAACACACTGTTCATACAGAGGTTTCTGAAGCAGGTAAATCACCCTTTATTATCGAACAGAGACCTCAAGAAATTATGAATCATTCCTGTCGCTTTTATGGAGAACATTTTCAAGAAAGGAAATTATTCACTAAACGACTAACTAGTATTACTAGTAAACCTCCAATTTTAGTTTCTCCTGTAACATCCACTTATTTTTTCTGTACTCATTCCGAAAGATCTGCTGACAACACATGGATTAATTTACTCTATGTTAAACATTTCACGAAATTCAAAGGTAATAAAACTAAAATATTTCTAGAGCAAGATCAGTCACTTGTATTCCCAATTTCTTTTCATGTAATTAATCATCAATATTTGAACTGTACATGTTTATATTATAAGAATCATAGAAATAATATTTTTATAAAACAGTTAAATACACCCAATATTGATTTGACGCAAGATGGTTATAGTGTGTTGGATGTTATAAAGATGTATCTTAAAAATCATCATTAGAGAGTCAAAGTGAACATTAACGGAACAAGTGCCACTAAAGTGTAAATGTTCCGTTAATTTTTTTAAGTTTTCACTTGAAAATATTGTGATGGTTGATATAATAGTACTTGTGCTTGATTAAATCATATTAATCCACAGTAGCTCAGTGGTAGAGCTATCGGCTGTTAACCGATCGGTCGTAGGTTCGAGTCCTACCTGTGGAGCCATGGAGATGTACTCAAGTTGGCTGAAGAGGCGCCCCTGCTAAGGGTGTAGGTCGTTCTGCGGCGCGAGGGTTCGAATCCCTCCATCTCCGTCATATAGTCTGTAACCGTTATGGTTGCAGGCTTTTTTTGTATGTGTAATGATTTTATATGTGTATAATGAAGCTAAATATAAACTGAAAAGGGGATTTTTATGAGTGTTAATTTAAAGTTAATGCAAGAGCATGAATTTAAAAATTTTTACGAAATTTCTCTTAAAGAGTATGCGGATGAACAGGTGAAGAATGGCACATGGGATAAAGATGAAGCTGACAGTAAAGGTAGAGCGTATTTTGAAAAATTATTACCAAAGGGTTTGAATACGGAAGGTCATAAAATTTTCAATGTACATTCAGATAATGAAAAAGTTGGTATTTTATGGTTACATATTTTTGAAAAAGATAATACATTGAAAAGTTTTATTTATGATATAAAAATAGAAGAAATACATAGAGGAAAAGGGTTAGGGAAAGAAACGATGCAAGCTTTAGATAAATATTGCAAAAGTCATAACATTGAAAGCATAAAGTTACATGTGTTTGGCCACAATAAAATTGCTTATTCATTATATGAAAAAATGGGATTTGAAACAACGAACTATTATATGGAGAAAAAATTATAGAAAACAAGTAGCGGAGTGATTGTGTTGTTGAAGTTAAAAGAAGCGCGTAATGTGTATTTAAAAGGTGGAAGTGAAGCTGTATTGTTATTACATTCTTTTACTGGAACAGTACGAGATGTAAAAGAATTGGCGACCTCATTAAATGAAGTTGGATACACTTGCTATATACCAGCGTATAAAGGACATTGCTTAAGTGTCGAGTCATTAATGAAATATAATACAGATGATTGGTGGCAACAAGCTCAGGTTAGTTATCAATTTTTAGTAGATGAGGGCTATAAAGATATAAATGTTCTCGGTGTGTCTTTAGGAGGATTAATGTCTCTTAGACTAGCTGAAACGTGTGATATTAAAAAATGTCTAGTTATGTCAGTACCTAATAATCGTACAAGTGCCGATATAAAACGAAGACTATACAGTTATGGGAAAAGAATTAATCAAATTCAAAATTTAGAAACTGAAGAAAGTGAAAGACAACTTGCTTTAATTGATGGTTATAATGAAGGTGCACATGTTTTTACGGAATTTATTGAGAATACAATGAAAAATTTGAAATCTATTCAAATACCAATTTCTATAATGTATGGTGAACGAGATCAAATAACTTATCAAAAGAGTGCAGAACATATTTATCGAGAAGTAGGAACGCATAATAAATTGCTTACTTCTTATGAAAAAGCCACGCATCTTATGACACGTAGTGCTGATAAGGACAAAGTAGAAAAAGATATTATCCGATTTTTAAATAATTAATTAAATTATACGAAAATGCTTTATTTTTGTATAAAAAAAAGATTAGTAACGATTTTGTAAAGTGCTGACGCCTGAGGGAATAGTATGCGTGAGAGACTACAGGCTCGAACCATACCCTCTGGCAAATGCACGAACAAAATTGTAAGATAAAAAAATAAGCATATCACTGTAAACTTTAAAAAATCAGTTTAGTGATATGCTTATTTATTTTGAGTTAGTATTTTTGTCCGAGATCGTTTTTTAAATAATTATAAGCCGCCTAATATGCCACTAATATAAACACCAAGTGCTAATAATAAACCAAATATTGTGTTTGTTTTACCTGTTGCTGCCATCGCAGGCATCATTGTTTGCGGTGTATCGTTCTTATTAAAGCGACGTACTGCTTTAATTGGGAATGGTGCTGAAATAAGCACTAATAACCATAATATTGATCCATAAGGCTTGAATAATGCTAAGTAAATAACAAACACATATGAGAAAATGTATAAAATAGCCATAGTCATAATTGAAATTCTTTTTCCGACTAAGATAGCATACGTTTTTCTACCACTTTGTTTATCTTTTTCTCGGTCTCTAATGTTGTTAGCTAAGTTGATTAATCCGATTGTGATAGATACAGGTATACTTAATAATGCTGGATAAAAACTTAATGTACCAGTTTGTATGTAGAATGAGATCATTACAATTACGAATCCCATAAAGAAACCGGCGAATATTTCTCCAAATGGTGTCCATGATATAGGATAAGGTCCACCAGTATAGAAATAACCAATAGCCATACAAACGAGTCCGATTGGTATTAATAACCATGTACTTTGCATGCAAATATATATACCTAACATTACTGCGATTATATAAAATGCTATGGCTAAGTTATATACGGATTTTGGTGACATACCGTTTCGTACAATAGCACCACCAATACCAACAGATGTATGATCATCTAAGCCACGTTTATAGTCGAAATACTCATTAAACATGTTTGTTGCTGCTTGTATTAATATGCTTGCTAATAACATAGCTAATACTACTGAAATTTTAATGGATGCTTCAGCACCTGTTAAAAATATCTTTGATGCCGCTGTTCCTAGCAATACTGGTACAAATGAAGCAGTAAGCGTATGTGGCCTCATTAAATGATAATATTTTTTTATGCCTGAATGCTGTGATAAATTTTGTGACATTTATTTACCTCTTATTTATTAATATTTTTGACAGTATTAGTATATGCTTTCGACATCAATTGGTCAATCACTGTATTTGTGTAATATTTTAATATATATTCTATTTATAAAGTACAATATTAACGCATGTTATGTTAAAAAATGATAAAATAAGAAGATAGATATTTTTCGGAAAGAAGTGGAAATGAAATGGCCTTGAGGACCGATTTGAAGCAAAAAATGATTTCTGAAATCGATGGAAATAAAAATTATATTTCAGTTGAAATTGAGCTTCAATATCAACCAGATTTAATCCATTTATTAAGGGAAGAAATCAATTATATTGGACAACGTTTTTATTACAAGTCAAAAGATTTCAAATTAGAAATGTGTGGTATCGGCTATTTATTAGAAGCTAGATACTCACATTTAGAGCACGATGAAATTTATGAGTATTGGCAAAATATTAAAGAACAGTTAAATACGGTAATTATGCATGATGATAAACATCATTTGAAATTCTTTGGAGGATTTCAATTTTCAGAGCATTCTTTAACTAATGAGTGGAAAGATTATGGAATGAGTCATTTTGTTTTACCAAAATTTTTGATTACAAAAGAAAATGGTCGTTGTTACTTAACATATACTGACGATAACAATAAATTTGATATAGAAAATATTGAACGCATATTAAATGCTATCGATTCAAAAGCTCAAACGGGAGTATTATCAGAACCTTCAGTTGTAGAAAATAAAGACATTCAAAGTGAAGAATGGAAAGATTTAGTAACAAAAGTTGTATCATTGATGAATGAGTCAGTTGCATTGCAAAAAGTTGTATTATCTCGAAGAAGAAAAATTGAATTTCAAGATGATGTTAATGTTGAAGATGCTTTGCAAAGATCTCTTGATAGCAATGAATCTAGCTATTTATTATTATTTGAATCTGGTAAATCACAATTCATATCACAAACACCTGAACAACTTTGTCAAATAGATAATGGCAAATTATATACCAATGCAATAGCTGGAACAATTATTAGAACTGAAGATGAAAGTGAAAACAACAAATTAAAAGCTGAACTTTTAAATGATTCTAAAAATCAATTCGAACATCGTTATGTTGTGGATAGTATTATTCATGATATTCAATCGTTTACTAAACAATTGGAATACGATAAAAAGCCAACGATTTTAACAAATAAACATTTATATCATTTATATACAAAGATACAGGCAGATTTATTATCCGAAAATGTTTTAGAAATCGTAAATCAATTACATCCTACGCCTGCTCTTGGAGGATTTCCAAAGGTAGAAGCTATTAAATTTATTGAGCATGAAGAATTTGGCACTAGAGGTTTCTACGGTGCACCTTTAGGTTATATTGATTTAGATAATAATGGGGAATTTGTTGTTTCAATTCGCTCAATGCTTGTAAGAGGAAATGCAGCAACATTATATTCTGGTTGCGGCATCGTTAAAGATTCGAATGCAATTTCAGAATTTGAAGAAACAGATTTAAAATTCAAACCAATGTTAAAAGCGCTAGGAGTGATGTAGATTTGAGTACACATACTGAAAGTTTAACAAAACAAGTGTTTACATTTGTTTCTAAATTATACGAATATGGTGTTGATGATGTCGTAATTAGTCCAGGGTCAAGATCTACGCCACTTGCGATTGCTTGTGAGAGACACCCTCATATTAAAACGTGGATACATCCCGATGAAAGAAGTGCTGCTTTCTTCGCATTAGGTATAATCAAAGCAAGTCAGAAACCAGTTGCGATAATTTGTACTTCAGGTACAGCAGCTTCAAATTATACACCTGCAGTTTCAGAAGCATTTATAAGTAGGTTACCACTTGTCGTTGTGACGAGTGATAGACCACATGAACTTAGAAATGTTGGTGCACCACAAGCAATTAATCAAATTAATATGTTCCAAAATTTCACTAAGTTTCAATTTGATATGCCTATTGCAGATGAAACTGAAGGTACAATCAATGCAATAAACATGAATATGATAAAAGCTGAAAAACATTTCGTAGGACCACAAAGAGGTCCTGTACATTTTAATTTTCCATTTAGAGAACCGCTTATTCCTAATGTGAAACTTAGAAGATATTTATCTTCTAAGAGAAAAATAGCAACGAAATACCAAAAATCAATTGATTTTTCAAATATACAAACATATATTGAGAAACCACGTGGAATCGTCGTAGTAGGAGATACACAAGGGCAAGATTTATCACAAATTTTAACTTATTCAGCCATTCATAATATACCTATTTTGGCAGATCCATTGAGTAATTTAAGAAAGTTAAATCATCCAAATGTTATTGCTACTTATGATGCACTTTTTAAAGGTGGTTTAAGTATAGAGCCACAATTTATTATAAGAGTTGGACAACCAGTTGTTTCTAAACATTTAAATAATTGGTTAAAAGATGTTAAATGTCCACAAATACTCGTACAAAATAATGCTACACCAGATGCTTATCCAAAAGTACCAACACTTTCTGTAGAGTTAAGTCCAAATGACTTCTTTAGACAGGCACAAGATGTGACGCCAACTCAAAATAAAAATTGGTTAGAAAAATGGATCACTATGGATAAAGAAGCTAGAGCATTAATAGAAAAGTATATTCAAGAAGAAACTGACGAAGGTGCTGTTGTAGGCAGTTTATTGAAAAAAATGTCTTCAAAAGATACTGTTTTTGTTGGTAATAGTATGCCAGTTAGAGATGTAGACACTTTCAATTTAGATTCTAAAGCTGAAATTGCAGCTAATAGAGGTGCTAATGGCATTGACGGTGTTGTATCAACTGCTTTAGGGATGTCTGTTTATAAAAAAGTAACATTAGTTATTGGAGACATTTCGTTCTTCCATGATATGAACGGATTAATAATGAGTAAGTTGCATGATTTAGATATTACCATCGTATGTTTGAATAATAATGGTGGGGGCATCTTTAATTATTTAGCACCGAAAGATGAAGCGCCAGAGCATTTTGAAAAATTATTTGGAACGCCTTTGGATTTAGATTTTCAACATGTTGCTCATTTATATGAATTAGGATATGAAAAATTTGAAGATGTGGCTGAGTATAAAAGACAAACTTTACCTCAATTTGGTTCATATTTATATGAAATTTTAACGAATAGAGAAGAAAATACAGAAACACATAGAGAACTATTTGAAAAGATGAAAGGTATACAATATGTTAACTCACCACGTTAAGCAGTTAGATATTGATAAACCTACAATTTTATTGTTACATGGATTTATTAGTGACCATACAACTTTTCATTTAGTTGAAGATGCAATTATCAAACAAGGTATTAATGTGATATCTATAGATTTACCAGGTCATGGTGATGATAAATCAAGTTATGATAAACAATGGTCTATGGGATTTATTGCAGATAAGATTAAAGAATTGATTGCACATCTAGAATTAAAGACGGTCTATTTACATGGATATTCAATGGGTGGACGTGTTGCATTAAGCTTTGCAATTCAATATCCTGAATGGTTAAATGGTCTTATTCTAGAAAGTGCAAGCCCTGGTATAGAAAATAATAAAGATAAGCTTAATCGAATAGAAGTAGATAAAACTAGAGCTGAATATATACAAAATATCGGGATGACAAAGTTTGTAGAAGAGTGGTCACAATTATCCTTATTTGAAAGTCAGTCCATTCTTTCCCATAAAGAAAGAAATCGGATAAAGAAAATGAGACTCTCTCAATCTCCCGGTGGTTTGAGTAAAGCTTTAATTGATTATGGAACAGGTGCTCAACGATCTTATTGGGATAAATTAAATGATCTTGATTTACCTACATGTATTATAGTAGGTGAGAAAGATAAAAAGTTTATAGAAATAGGTAAACGAATGCACGAATGTATTAAAAATAGTAAATTTCAAATTGTTAATGATGCTGGGCACACAATTCATGTGGAACAACCAGAAAAGTTTGATACAATAATAATAGAATTTATTTTAGGAGGCAAATTATGTCAAGACAATGGGAAACTTTAAAAGAATATAAAGAAATTAAATATGAATTTTTCGAAGGTATCGCAAAAATCACAATAAATCGTCCAGAAGTACGTAATGCATTTACGCCATTAACAGTACAAGAAATGATTGATGCATTTTCTAGAGCAAGAGATGACCAAAGAGTTGGATCTATTATCTTAACAGGTGAAGGCGACTTAGCATTTTGTTCAGGTGGAGACCAATCAGTACGTGGACACGGTGGTTATGTGGGTGAAGATCAAATCCCTAGATTAAACGTATTAGACTTACAACGCTTGATTCGTGTTATTCCTAAACCAGTAGTAGCAATGGTTAGAGGATATGCAATCGGTGGTGGTCACGTATTGCATATCGTATGTGACTTAACAATCGCAGCTGAAAATGCAAGATTTGGACAAACTGGTCCTAAAGTAGGTTCATTTGATGCTGGATATGGTTCAGGTTATTTAGCAAGAATCGTTGGACATAAAAAAGCTCGTGAAATTTGGTTCTTATGTCGTCAATATGATGCAAAAGAAGCAATTGATATGGGACTTGTTAATACAGTAGTGCCATTAGACAAAATAGAAGACGAGACAGTGCAATGGTGTAAAGAAATGATGCAACACTCACCAACAGCATTACGCTTCTTAAAAGCGGCAATGAATGCAGATACAGATGGATTAGCAGGATTACAACAATTCGCTGGCGATGCAACATTGTTATATTATACTTCAGACGAAGCAAAAGAAGGTCGTGACGCATTTAAAGAAAAACGTCAACCAGACTTCGATCAATTTCCTAAGTTTCCTTAATATAGATAAAAGGCATGGCGTAATTGCCATGCCATAGAGTGTCGACAAAGTCTTAGACTTTGCCGGCATTTTTTTATGCGCATGCTTTCCGCGGGCATGTTCTCAGCCTGTAGTCTTCGAATCATGCTTTTCCCGCAGGAGTCAGCGCAAAAAAATACCGAATATTAACAAATTATTTTATAAAAAAGATTTCGTAGTCCCACCCCGGCAAGGATGACTAGGATTGAAAAAGCTTGATATAAGCGCATGTTCAATCCAGTCATCTACTGCCTCTATTTTGTTATTATTGATCTTTATAATAAATGCTTCTTAATAACTTGTTCGATTATGGTTGGTATTTCTTCAAAGGCACTTTTCATATTGATTCTTTCAGTAACTTGATGTGCATCTTTTCCAATTGGACCGATATTAATAACAGGCGCACTTATCTCTTTAATATCGTTAAATGGAATAAAGTAAGATTCGTTAAATACGGGTGTTTGGTTAATATAACTTTCAAAGCCTAAATCATCTAGTCGATATTTTGCATAGCTTAAATCACTAATACCATTAAAGAAATATTGTCTTTTAGAAACTCTATTAAATTTAGATAATGAAAGATCACTAACAGTTTCTACTATTTCATCTATGAATGGATCTTCTGATGAGTGTGCAGCTGGATAATAAGGTGGTGCAAAGAATGTAATAACACTAGGGCCGAGTCCTTTTAACATATGCATGAAGCGGTCAGTAATTTCTATTGATTGCGCTCTTTCATCATGAATTTGCTCAATGACTTCTTTTATTACATATTTAATATGTGCTTCACCAAATTCTTTAATTGCTAAATCTTTTAATTCTTTATAGCTTAAAACATTTATAGATATATTTTTATTGAAACCTTCAGATTTTAATTTATCTTGAAAGGTTTTTTCGCAAATTGATACAGCATCTTTTACTACATCATTAAATATTGTGAAGACATCTTCTGCATTTCTATTAAATAAAAATACATTATATAAAGCAACTGTTCGAAATGGTGTTTGTACATCATAATGGTCTTTAATATCTCGACTCATTAGTGATACTGGAAGTGGTGTCACTTCGTTTTTATAATGTTCTTTAAAAAGATTGCTATATTCCATCTTACTATTGATAAAGCTTTGTATATAATTTGAACTGATGCCATTTAAAGGCTGTCCTACATGTGTTTCTTTACCATAACAAAGTGCAGATGGCATAATTTTACCTATTGTGCCTGAATAAACATAATGGTTATCATCATGTTCTGCTTGTGAAAATGTAGGCTCACTGTTTAAATGTAAAGCTATTTCTAAATTATCTTCTTTTCTAATTTGATTGATTCTTTCAACAGCTTTATGCATGCCTAAAGATTCAACTTCTTCATCTGGAACTGAAACAACGATAATATTGATGTCCCATGACTCTTGTATTGCTTTTTCAATTAAAGACATATGTATCATTAGACCAGGTTTCATATCCATAGAGCCACGGCCAAACAAATAATTATCCGAACTGAGATCTTCTTTAGCATTTGAAGATAAATATTTATCATCTTCACGAAAAATATCTGTTATATTATCCATATCAAATGCTTCACTTTTATATTCACTATAATCGTCTATGCCAACAGTATCAAAATGACTAATACATATGAGCGCTTTTTTAGTTTTTGGTGCTTTATAATATGCAAGTACTGCATGTCGACCATCCCCAGTCGGTTGCAAAATCACTTGTTCATTATTATTTTTGAAATAATCGAGTTTTAAATATTGTTCTTTTAAAAAGTATGGAAATGTTCTTTCGCCTTCTGAATGTGTAATGGAATCATGTTTAACCAAGCTTTTTAATAAATTTCTTCGAGTTTCAAATGTTTGCCATAAAAAGTTCATTGAAATTCATCCCCTTTAAAATAGTTCTTGAATCATTCTTTCCAATCTATTTAAGCCTTCTTCAAGCGCTTTAATGTTGTATGCATAAGAAATTCTTATATATCCTTCACCAATATGAGTGAAAGCTGAACCAGGCACAATTGCAACGTGATAATCTTCAAGTGCTTTCATACAAAATTCATAATCACTTATACCAAATTGAGAAATTTTAGGAAAAATATAAAAAGCTCCTTGAGGCTTTTCGTTCAGAATAAATCCCATATCAATTAAACGTTTATATATGTAATCGCGACGTTCAATATATGCTGAGTTCATTTCTTTAGGTGAGTCAACAGCATTAGTAAGTGCTTCTATTGCAGCGTATTGACTCGGTACATTTGCACAAATACAGTTATATGCATGCACAAATGTCAGTTGTTTCATCACATACTCAGGTCCTAGTAGAAATCCGATTCGTAAACCAGTCATAGAGTGAGATTTGCTTAATCCGCCTAACAATATACACTGGTCTTTAATAGCATCATATGAAGCAAATGAGGTATGTTGTTGACCAAACGTATTTTCAGCATAAATTTCATCACTTACTACATAGATTGGATAATCTTTGAACACATTAACCAGTGATTCAACTTCATATTGATTTAACGTAATACCAGTAGGATTGTTTGGATAATTCAATAAAATGGCTTTAGTTTTATCTGTAATATGAGATTTTACTAATTCAGGTGTTATTTTTAAACCGCTTTGGGTAGTATCTATGTATATAGGTTTAGCTCCTAATAATTCAATTAATGGAACATAGCCAGCGTATACAGGTGAGGGAATTAACACTTCATCTCCTTGTTCAAGTATACCTCTCAACGTAGTATCAAGCGCTTCACTAGCACCATTAGTAATTAATATTTCATTCGTATTAAAATTTGAACTGAATCGGTTTTTATAATAAGATTGGACGACTTTCCTTAGTTCTAACAATCCGGCATTATGAGAATAAGTCGTAAAGTTACGATCAATAGCTTGTTTCATTGCATCTTTAACACTTGTTGGCACTTTGAAATCAGGCTGACCAACTGTTAAGTTAATGACATCATCAATTTCAGGTATACGGTTGGAGATAGCTCTTATTCCAGATACTTGAAGTTGAGATGCAAATTTATTTAATGGTAATTGCATTTTTTTCACCTCTTCAAAACGATAATTTTATTATAACGATAAAAAGAGAACAAATAAATGAATATAGCAAAAATTTTGAAAACGTATTACAATAAGAGAAACATTACAATAATAGGGGATGTTTATATGGTGAACTTAACAAATATGAATCAACGATTAAAGTTATTACTTTCATTAAATATTTTTGAATGGTTACCACATCCAACTTTTGTACTTATACAAAATAATGATGAACAATGGATGATATCGTTTGAAGAAGATTCAATACATATATGTAGAGCAGAAGCTCAGTTACCACATTTTCATCGATATTACTTTGGACAAGATAATCGCCTTATTAAAAATGCACAATTTCATATTAAATTTAAATCAAAAGAAGAGCTCTCACTTGATGAAAGAAAATTTGTTTCAGATTTTATGCAACCAACAGCTAAAAAAGAAAATCCTATATTGTTTATACAATCAGACACACCTTATACTCAAGAGTGGATTGATTATTTAACTTATTTATTAAGTGCGAGTTATGAAGTGTTAGAAAACTTATATAATAATAATCACGAACTAGCACCCGTAACGCATAAACATGTTCAAATACCAGCATATCTATTAAATCAAGAAGATAAATATATCGGAACTATTTCATATGAATCATTACTTAGGTAAAAATTGAATATAGTTTTAACTATAAAAGAGGGTAGGACAAATTAATTTGTCCTATCCTCTTAGTCATTAGGAGCCCCATATTCACACAAGTCAGTAGAAGTGTAAGCAAGGGTAGCCATATTTACATAAGTTGAGAGAAGTGTAAGCAAGGGTAGGTATATTCATACAAGTTGAGAGAAGTGTAAACAAGGGTATCTATATTCACACAAGTTGAGGAAAGTGTAAGTGATTTTTATAAGAAAAAAGAGCAGAAATTCATTTTTAAAAATGAATTTCTGCTCTTTTACTTATTTATTTTTTTTAGGTGGTTTTTTTAAATTAACAACTGGATTAGCATAATGTCTAACTATATCACTACTGAAGAAGTACACAATTGTTATTGTAATAAGCACAATTGCTACCCATACATACGGTTGATCTAATAACATTCTATCCCAATCTTTAGAACGGAATAATCCAACGAATAGTCCATGAAGTAAGTAAATAAACATTGTTCTTGAACCAATATAAGTTAATGGTAATTTTCGTTCTGGTATTAAATTCATAAAACTTAAAGTTGAAACAAAGATAACAACGTAAATAAATAATCTCTTCAATGCACTGTAAACATCAACATCGCCTTCGAGTGCTGAATATGGTTTACTTCCGAATAACCATTCAAAGTTATAGTCAGTTAATAAATAAGCAATAAAAATAACTAATAAACTTAATGTAGAAAGCCATAAGTATTTTTTATTTCTTAAAATAAATGACTGTTCTTTATTGATATAATAACCTAATAAGAAAATAGGGAAGAATACAAATGTTCTTGATAGACTAAGTTTTGCATTAATAAAATCAAAGTAGCCAACTATCAAACCTACTAATATAGCAACTGCAAATGTTATATATGGATTGAAGTTTCGTACAAAATGTAAAATAACATGCCATGAAAATAAGCTGACTAGGAACCACATAGCCCATTGTGGGTCAAACGGACTAATGTTTAAAGTATCATCTCTATCTATATAGTAATAATATAACCCATAAAACAATTGGAATATCAGATAAGGTAACAATAGCTTAATGGTAACTTTTTTTATGTAACCAGGTTTACCAACACTTTTTGCGAAAAATCCTGATATTAGAACAAAAGCGGGCATATGGAAACTATAAATAAACATATATAATGCTTTAAATAAATGACTGTCATTAACATATGATCTTGTTAAGTGGCCAAATACAACTAGTACTATTAAGAAAAACCTAGCGTTGTCAAAATAATGATCTCTTTCTTTACCGTTTGCCATGAAAAGTACTCCTCTAAATCGATTGTCTACAGTTTTCTTGAAACGTAGATTATAAATTAAAACTTCTGAAAGTACAAATAAAATTATTTAGAAATAATAAAAAAATCAAACCAATGCCTTAAAAGACATTGGTTTATTCAGTATTCATTTAAGAATTATGATTTATATTGATCAACATCATAGAATTGACCATCAGTTTGAATTTGTTGATAGAAGTCACTAATACGTTTTGCGTTAGATTTTGAAAAATCTACGCCAGTTGCATATTGGTGTACGCCTGGTTTTTGTGGATTAAATCTCATTTTATAAAGTGTATTTTGTCCTGCTTTAATATAATTGTTTGCTATAAATTGAGCGCCACCGAATATAGCTTTTTCTGGTGTGTTCCATCCAGCTTGTTGTGCATATTTGATACCACCGTATAATGCATTCTTATCGATCGCACCTACACCAAACATATTATAGTATTTAGTTTTTGAGTTTAAATCAACTTTTCCATTTTTATCAATATTTCCACCATTTGCTAATTGACTTGTTCCATTACCAGTCTCTAATAGTGCATGTGAGATTAAATAGATTTCATTAATACCAACAGCTTTTGATGCTTGACTAAATGCATTACCTTGGTTTTCTAAAATGCCTTTACCTCGAAGTAATTCATTTAATTTAGATGGAGAAATATTTTGTGATTTATTTAAATCTAAGAATTGATACTTTTGAACTGTATCATTCACATACTTGCTTGTATCCATTGCATCTTTAACTTCTGCTCTAGTAGCATTTCTAATACCACTTGGTAATACTTTTTTAGGCTCAGATCCATTTCTTAACGCCATTTGAATATCAACAGCTTGATCAAGAGTATATGGACTAGTAGAAATATTTGTAGCCTCTGTTGCTAGTTGTAAATATTTAGAATTAATCCATACTGTTTTACCATTAAGTAAACCTTTATACCAAAGTTCATTTCCAACTTTTTGTGAAGAAATAACTTTAAAGTACGCATATTGATAATTTTGTAGTGACCCTAATAATGTAGATTTAGACTCATTCGGTTGACTATAGAAATAACCAGTATTATCAAAGATTAAATAATTAGTATAATTTTCTTTTAAATTCATTGGTTGATTGTTTACAACATTGGATTTAATAGCATTAGTCTTTTTAGGTTGAGCAGGCGTAACTTGTTTTACTGGTTTAGGTTGAACTCTGTTAGTTTGTAATTGTACATCGTTAGCTTTAACCCATCCTAAAGGAATTGCATTGTTATCTTGTAATAAATAATATGTTTGATTATTGTATGTTGATTGTTTACCAATCTTAAATGTTCTACCAGCTTTATTCATAGCAGGTACTGTTTTTTGATCATAAACAGAAGTATAAACACCAGAAATATTGTTATTAACCTTACCAACATAATTAACTCTAACCGTTTTCGCAACAGGCTTAGTTGCAGGTTTCGCAACAGGTTTAGTTGCAGGTTTTGCAACAGGCTTAGTTGCAGGTTTTGCAACAGGCTTAGTTGCAGGTTTCACAACAGGCTTAGTTGCAGGTTTTGCAACAGGCTTAGTTGCAGGTTTCACAACAGGCTTAGTTGTATTCTGTAATTGAATATCACTAGATTTAACCCAACCTAATGGAGTACCTTTAGTATCTTGTAATAAGTAGAACACTTGGTTATTATATGTTGATTGTTTACCGATATTAAATGTTTTACCAGCTTTATTCACAGCAGGTTTAGTTGTTTTGTCATAAACAGAACTGTAAACGCCAGACGCATTTGTATTAACTTTACCTTTATAGCTAACAGCAACAGTTTTAGCTGTGCTTGCAACAGGTTTAGTTGCAGGTTTTGCAACAGGCTTAGTTGCAGGTTTCGCAACAGGTTTAGTTGTTGGTTTCGCAACAGGTTTAGTTGTTGGTTTCGCAACAGGTTTAGTTGTTGGTTTCGCAACAGGTTTAGTTGTTGGTTTCACAACAGGTTTAGGCGTTGGTTTAGTTACAGTCTGTAATTGAATGTCGCTAGATTTAACCCAACCTAATGGAGTACCGTTATTGTCTTGTAATAAGTAAAACACTTGGTTATTGAATGTTGATTGTTTACCAATATTGAATATTTTACCAGCTTTATTCGTCGCTGGTTTTGTTGTTGTGTCATATACAGAACTATATACACCAGATGCATTAATGTTCACTTTACCTTTATAGTTAACAGCAACAGTTTTAGCTGTGCCTACAACAGGCTTAGTTGGTTTAGGTTTAGTGACTACTGGTTTAGTAGGTTTAGGCGTTGGTTTCACAACAGGCTTAGTTGGCTTTGGTTTAGTTACTATTGGTTTACTTGGTGCAGTTAGAGTACCTGTTTTGTACTGATACTTCTCATGCACTAAATCTACAAGTTCATTAAATGTATAGTTGTTTTCAGCAAACCAGCCGTATGGATCACTATGATTTGTACCACCTAAATATTTTGATACAGCATCATGTGACCATAAAGTACCATTACCATCGTATTCAGCACTATCAAATGGTAATCCATAATAAGCTAAATTAGTGGCAATATAATCAGCATAATTATTGATAGAACGTGCGAAGCGATCACCGCCATAAACACGAACAAGTTCAACATGTATGAAACGTTGGTTAGCAACACCACCAGCACCCCAAGCAAGATAGTCTGTTGGAGCAACTTCAATAATGTTATTGTCATCAATGAAAGCATGTACAAATGCATTTTCATAATTATTTTTCATGTATGCAATTTCACCATGAATAGTTGAATTAGGATTTGCCGTTTCATGAGCAATAACACCTTCAGGTTTGCCAACACCATTACGATAAGGAATTTTAGGAATATGGCTAGAAAAGTCTTCAACATAATTAGGTACAGCATAATTATTACTTCTAATTTGATTATTAATCGTTGAGCTAACAGCGGCGTTGTAAGTACTTCTATATGTTGAAGTAGGAATACTGCGTGCTGATCTAGCTGCAAAAGTTCTAACTTGTGGCTTAACATTAGCACTTTCAAGTTGAACATTTTGATTATTATCAATACTATTTGATTCTATATCGTTAGAAGTGTCATCTTGGTCATCAAAATCAAAATTATATTCATCGTCAGAAGTGTTCTCTTCTGTATCTTGAGCAACTTCAGAGCTATCTTGATCATCAACATCTTGAGAAGAAGTTTCGTCAGAATCTACAACATCTGTAGTATCTTCAGAAGTATTGTCTTCTGTATCTTGAGCAACTTCAGAACCATCTTGATCTTCAACATCTTGAGAAGCAGATTCATCAGAATCTACAACGTCAGAAGTATCTTCGGAAGTGTTCTCTTCTGTATCTTGAGCAACTTCAGAGCTATCTTGATCATCAACATCTTGAGAAGAAGTTTCGTCAGAATCTACAACATCTGTAGTATCTTCAGAAGTATTGTCTTCTGTATCTTGAGCAACTTCAGAACCATCTTGATCTTCAACATCTTGAGAAGCAGATTCATCAGAATCTACAACGTCAGAAGTATCTTCGGAAGTGTTGTCTTCTGTATCTTGAACACCTTTAGTATTATCTTGATCTTCAACATCTTGAGAAGTAGTTTCATCAGAATCTACAACATCTGTAGTATCTTCGGAAGTGTTGTCTTCTGTATCTTGAGCAACTTCAGAGCTATCTTGATCTTCAACATCTTGAGAAGCAGATTCATCAGAGTCAACAACGTCAGAAGTATCTTCAGAAGTACTATCTTCTGTATCTTGAACAGCTTCAGTACTATCTTGATCATCAACATCTTGAGAAGTAGTTTCACCAGAGTCTACAACGTCAGAAGTATCTTCGGAAGTGTTATCTTCTGTATCTTGAGCAACTTCAGAGCTATCTTGTTCTTCAACATCTTGAGAAGCAGATTCATCAGAATCTACAACGTCAGAAGTATCTTCAGAAGTGTTGTCTTCTGTGTCTTGAACAGTTTCAGTACTATCTTGATTTGTAACATCTTGAGAAGTAGATTCATCAGAATCTACAACGTCAGAAGTATCTTCAGAAGTGTTCTCTACTGTATCTTGAACAGCTTCAGTACTATCTTGATTTGTAACATCTTGAGAAGCAGTGTTATCAGAGTTCACATCATCTGTAGTATCTTCAGAAGTACTATCTTCAGTATCTTGAGCAACTTCAGAGCTATCTTGATCTTCAAAATCTTGAGAAGCAGTATTATCAGAATCTACAACGTCAGAAGCATCTTCAGCAGTGTTATCTTCAGTATCTTGAGCAACTTCAGAGCTATCTTGATCTTCAAAATCTTGAGAAGCAGAGTTATCAGAGTTCACAACGTCTGTAGTATCTTTAGAAGTGTTATCCACTGTATCTTGCACAGCTTCAGTACTATCTTGATTTGTAACATCTTGAGAAGCAGTATTATCAGAATCTACAACATCTGTAGTATCTTCAGAAGTGTTATCTTCAGTATCTTGCACAGCTTCAGTACTATCTTGATTTGTAACATCTTGAGAAGCAGTGTTATCAGAATTCACAACGTCAGAAGTATCTTCAGAATTGTTATCTACTGAATCTTGAACAGCTTCAGTACTATCTTGATTTGTAACATCTTGAGAAGCAGTGTTATCTGTGTTCACAACATCAGAAGTATCTTTAGAAGTATCTTCAGTTACTTTAGGCTCATCTATTATAGATGGATCCTTATATGTTTTTGTACCTGATACGTTCAAAGATTGGCTTTTTAATTCTTTTTGCTCATCTTGAATTTGACTAGCATTGTTATGTTGCTCAATGATGTTTTTGTTATCTTTGTTTGATGTTTCTTCTGCATTCACCTGATGAGAAACGAGTGTCGTACCTGCTAAAGTCATTGCTACAAGTGCAGGGGTTTTGTAATAGAATTTTTTATCCATAAACAATCTCCTTTGAATAGGTATTTTATTTAATAACATTATAAGGCTTTTTGACAGTAAAGTATGAAAATTATCTAAATTGTAATGTAACTTTAATATTTGAGATGAATAATAATTTAGCTAAAAGTCAGTTTCATATGATAGTGGGGGATGTTTTCTTCTAAAAACTCTTCGCCTTCTGTTATATATCCTAATTTTTCATAAAAACCTTTTGCATGAGATTGGCCATTTAAGACAGTACCTAAGAATCCATCTTCTTTAGCTTTTAAATTTATAAAATCCATTACTTTTTTTCCATAACCATATTTTCTGTATGGTTTTAATACGGCTACTCTTTCAACTTTAGCGTAACCGTTATGATATGTTCTATATCTTCCTACTGCAGCAGGTTCTGCTTCATGATAAAGAATAATGTGCTTAGAAATTTCTTCAAATTCATCAATTTCTGCTTCTAATGGCACACCTTGTTCCTCTACGAAAACTGTTTTTCTTATTGTTAGTGCATCTTGTTTTTCTATATCATTTTCAACTATTTTTATCATGATAGTACCTCCATTAAATTGAATGTTTTTTATTATACATTATTAATGTATTTCACTCTAATTAATTAAATAACTCTCCTAATCCTGGTAATAAAATTCGGATTGGAGAGTTATATTTTTATAATTTTTAATTTTGAATTGCTGCTCTTCTTACAATCGCTGTATATTGCCAAAACAATCTAAGTTGATGGATGCTCCAATTGGTAATGCCCATTGTGTATCCACTTGGTGTGAATATTTGAATTTGGCTTGTTTCTAATGCTGCGGCAACGAGATATTGTAAGTGCACACTTAATGATTTCATTTCTTCTGTTAACCCTGTTTCAGTGTATACCCATGAGAATGGAAGGGGATTATCGAAAATGTTAATTGCATTAAATATTTCTGGAATTGCAATAATATAACAAGCACCATCTACAATTGGATCATGGTTTGCTTGATTATAATAAAGCAACAATGCTTCGTAATTTTCATGATGTTCATGATTAACATAGTATAAGTTCTTTCTAAAGTTAGATAAATCTCCAGAATGAATGATTTGATTTTCTAACGCATCAAACATTGTATTGATTTGTTCATACTTTTCATATGTTTTACGTTCAATCATAATATACCTCCTTTCCTAGTAAACATTAGGTTCTTGTTGCTGTTGTACACTAGGGTCTACTCCTGGATTAGTTTGTTCAGGAGCTTGTTGCGGTGTTTCTTGTGGTGCTTGTGGCACTTCTTGGGACGGCACTTCTTCGGTAGGTGGCTGCTCTACAGGCTGTTGTTCAATAGGCTGTTCAGTAGGTTGCTCTGTCGGCTGTTCTATTGATTCATCAGTATCAGGTTTAACTGCTGGTTCAACTGTCTCTGATGAATCGTCTGTGTTAGTTTCACCACTTTTTAGACTTTTTTTCGAAACTTCGATATATGGCATAAGATCACCATAAGCTTGAGTCATTAAATAATTCATCATTTCTGTCTTTTTAGTTTTAGGTAGTTTTAAATCTTTTCTCAGTTTGTTAGAAAGTTCTAATAAGTTATCTAAATCTGGATTATAGAAATAAACACCATTAAAGTTAGCATCTGTACCAGTTATTTGTTCTGTTTTAATTTTCACTTTGCTTGAAGAGTAAGTAGTTGCTAAGTTTTGAATATCATCAAATGTGAAATTATGTTTAGCATTTTTACCAACTATTTTAACTAAATCGTCTAGTTTATTAATTGAATTTGTTTCTTGTGCTTTTTTGATAATGGCTTTTATCATTTCCATTTGTCGTTTACCACGTTCTAAATCTGAGTCTTGTTTTCTTGAACGTACAACTGCAAGAGCTTCATCACCAGTTAAGTTTTGTTTTCCTTTTTTAACTTTAATTCTGCCTTTATCTTCTGTATTAGGTTCATTTAAACTGAATGGTACATCATATTCAATACCACCAAGCTCGTCTACAACTTCTACAAAAGCTTCCATATTAATACGTGCATAAAAGTCTACTGGCACATTTAATGTAGATTCAACACTTTCCATTGAACCTTCTGGACCATCAATAGCATGTGCATGTGTAATTTTGTCATAGTACTTAACTGCTGGTATATAACTCAAAGTATCACGTGGAATACTTACCATACGTATTTGCTTTTTGTCTCTATTAAATGTAGTGTAAATCATTGCGTCTGTACGAGACTGGCTAGCTTTTTGGCCACCTTTACGTCTAGAATCGCTATCATCAACACCTAAAAATAATACGGAAACATGATCTAAGCTTGGGTCTACTGGTTTATCTCTTAAAGATGATTTGCTTTTTTTTGAATCTAGAAATGAATCATTTATAGCACCTTTTGTTTCAAGATAAAGCATAAGGCCGAATACTACAGGTAGTATCATAAGAATCATGGACATCAAAAGTAAACCTATCTTTGCGAATCTATTCATATTATATATTTACCCTTCTATTCGTGATTTGATTTAAAATATAAATTTTTGCATATTATACATCATATACGATTATACAAGTAAAATTCAACAATTTAAATGAATTATGTGTATCGATTAACGAGTGTTGAATGTAAATTTGTTGTAAATTATGTAGAAATGGTGTAAATTATAGTGAAGAATGTGAGGTGAAACAAATGGCAAAAGTACTAGAAAAAGATTTAAGTAGCATTGGTGAACAAATTAAATTAAATAGAGAGAATTCGTTTGATGTAATTAAACCACAAACAATAAATGTACTTGGTTTGCCATTTGCAAACCTTACAAAGTACGAGATGGTCGAACGAATTAAATATTTTGTTAACCAAGAAACAAATGATAATTTATTTGTTGTTACTGCGAATCCAGAAATTGCTCATTACGCTTATAACAATAACCATTACCAAAGACGAATTAAACATGCGGATTACATTGTACCAGATGGTATCGGTATTGTTAAAGCAGCTAAATATTTGAATACACCTTTGAAAGAACGTATTCCAGGTATCGAGTTAATGGAAGAAATGTTAAATATCGCGAATGCTAGCAGCAAGAGAGTGTTCTTACTGGGATCTTCTAAAGAAGGCGTTAAAGCTACTAGAAAAATTTTAGAAGAACAATATCCTAATATAACCTTTGATCATAAGCATGGATATAAACATGTACTTGATTATAAAGTTACTAAGAAAATTAAGAAATTCGAACCTGATTTTATTTTTGCAGCAATGGGCTTTCCTAAACAAGAAGATTGGATATACTACAATCGTCATCATTTTAAACATACAGTAATGATGGGTGTAGGTGGGTCATTCGATGTTATAAGTGGTAATGTCAAACGTGCACCTAACATGTTTATTAAACTCAATTTAGAATGGTTATATAGAATTATAACTGACTTAAAACGTGTGAACCGTGCTCTTAAGATTCCATTGTTCTTAAAAGAAGTACAATTTCAAAAATCAAGTACACCTAAAAAGAATAAATATGAATATATGAAATATAAATAAATTTTAATAGAACAACTTGTTGTTGTGAGCTGATGCTTATCATGACAAGTTGTTTTTTTGCTTTTTATTAATCAATATTGTTAACTGAATGATATAATATAGTTAACAATGCGAGAAGGTGTTCAGTTTATGAAAATTTTGGATCTAATTAAAGAACAAGTTTATTTAAAACAACAAGTCAAAGCAATTTACATAGAAAACCAATCGATATCATTTCGTGAATTATGGAATGAATCAGAAATTTTAGCTGGAAAGTTAAAGCAATATCCTGAAAATATAATGGTAGGTATTGCAATAAAGCATCCAATTCAATTTATGAAATGGTATATTGCTACTTTGATGAATAATCAAATTCCATGTGTATTTGATGTAAATTTAACAGATGAAAAAATAAAACATTTGATAGATATATATTATATTGATGTATTCATAGCAGATTCTAATACAATAAGTTATTTCAATCATTCTAATCATAACAACATATCAAACGACACTTTGCATATTGGATTTACTTCAGGTACAACTGGTACTCCTAAAGCATACATGCGCAATAATGATTCGTGGGTTAAGTCATTTAAATACAATGAGAAGTTAATGCAAGACAATACTCAAGTTATAGTAGCTCCTGGCCCTCATGCCCATTCATTGTCATTATATGCCATGGTTTATGCTTTATGTACCGGTAGAGGGTTCATTGGTCAATGTAAATTTAATGCACAATCTTTAGAAAAAGTAATGAATAAAATTAAAGAGCAAAAAACGATGTTTATTGTGCCAACGATGTTACACAGTTTACTTAATTATAAAGTTAACTTAGAGAAGGTTAATAGTGTCTTTTCATCGGGAGCCAAATTATCCAATACGATATTTCAAACTTTCAAAAAAGAATATCCACAAATAGATGTCATTGAATTTTTTGGCAGCTCAGAAGCTAGTTTTATTAGCTATAATATTAATGGGAATGCATCTATTGAATCAGTAGGTAAGTTGTTTCCGAGTGTTAAAGTTAAATTTACAAACCAAGATAAAGACAAAGTTGGTATCTTGTATGTAAAAAGTGACATGACTTTTAGTGGTTATTTAAATGATGAGAAATTTGAAGAATGGATTAAAATTGGTGATTGGGCATCCATTTCAGAACAAAATGAATTGTTTTTATATGGAAGGGAAAGTGATCGGCTAATTATTGGAGGGAAAAATATTTATCCTGAAAGTATAGAGCAAAACCTCTTAAACTCAAAAGAAATCGATGAAGCAATTATTATTAGTGAAAAACATAATAAGTTTGGAGAAATAGCTGTTTTAATATATAAAGGACAAGAAAAAATATCTTATTTGAAAGTTAAAGAATTGCTATTAGAATGTGGCTTAAGTCGATATGAAATACCATCTAAATTAATAAAAGTTAACAAAATGATATATACAACTAGTGGAAAGATAGCTAGACATAAGATGAAAATATTATACGACATAGGAGGAGAAGAATGGAACCAGTTATTGTAGCTGCGAAAAGGACACCTTTTGGTAAATATGGTGGTGTATTTAAACATTTAGAACCTGAAATATTATTGAAACCTTTATATGAATATTTATTAAACGAACATAGTAAAGCGATTGAAGATGTATCAGAAGTCGTCTTAGGTAATGTTGTAGGTAATGGAGGGAATATCTCTAGAAAATCATTGTTAGAAGCAAAATTGCCACAACATATACCAGGTGTAACTATAGATAGACAGTGCGGATCAGGAATAGAAGCTGTTACATATGCATGTCGAATGATACAAGCAAATGCTGGGGATATTTATATTGCTGGTGGTGTAGAAAGTACGAGTAGGGCACCTTGGAAAATAAAAAGACCACAATCAGTTTATGAATCCGATGTTCCAAATATTTTTGAAAGAGCTTCATTTGCACCTGATGGAGAAGACCCATCTATGATTGAAGCGGCAGAAAATGTTGCTCAAGTTTACCAAGTAACTAGAGAAGCACAAGATGATTTTGCATATAATAGTCATCAAAAGACAATTTCTGCATTAGAAAAAGGACATATATCCCATGAAATATTACCTATTAAAGTGCGAAATGAATGGGTTGATCGTGACGAAAGTATAAAGCCAAAATTGACTTTGAAAACCTTATCTCGATTGAAACCGTTAATTAAGAGTGGGACTGTAACCGTTGGTAATAGTTGTATGAAAAATGATGGAGCAGTATTACTTTTAGTTATGAGTAAAGAAAAAGCAATTTCATTAGGATACGAGGAAGGATTAGAATTTGTAGACAGCGTTGTAAAAGGTGTAAATCCAAAAGTATTAGGTATCGGTCCAGTACCTGCAATGGAATCTTTACTAAAGAAACAAAATTTAGATATAGATGCAATTGATGGTATAGAATTTAATGAAGCATTTAGTTCTCAAGTATTAGCATCTAAAGAAATGTTAAATATACCTGATTATAAATTTAATATTTATGGAGGTGCATTAGCCAACGGACATCCGTATAGTGCAAGTGGAGCTCAACTTGTAACACGATTATTTCATATGAAGCATATCAATACTTCTATAGCTACAATGGGAATAGGAGGAGGTATGGGACATGCAGCATTATTCAAAAGATGGAACAGAAATAATTGATATAGTATTTAGTACAGAAGATATAAATGCATATAAATTACTTATACAAAATAATGACCGTAAAGAGACCGTACCAGTATTGTACTTAGCGAGTATTTGGCCAAAATTTCAAATGTTTGAGCAATTTTTGGAAACAGAAATATACTTAAGAGAAACGAGTATTAATAAGTATAAAGACTTAATTGTAGATACATGGTATGAAGCGGTCTTAACTAAAGAAAAAAGAACTCATGTAAAATCTTATACAATCTATCAATTTAGCTTAAAGATAAAAAAAGAAGAAGAAACATATGTAACAATCAATCAAACATTTATAGAGAAGTGAGGAACAATATGAAATATGACTTAGAAACAGTTCAAGCTTACTTAAAACTTATCAATGACGCTAATCCTATACATGATGAAATTGTTCCTGGACAGTTAGTTTGCGAATGGCTACTAAATGACGTGGTCTGGTATAAATATAAAATTCAATATAAAAATCCAATTAAGATAAATGAACCTTTAATAAAAGAAATAATTAAAGATAAGATAGTATGTATGAATGAAGATGGAACAGTAAAGATAGTGGTGAGTAAAATAGAATAAAAATAGGCTGAGACATAAATTTGTCTCAGCCTATTTTTACTTTGGATATTATATTTAATTACTTAATATAAAAACGAGTAGAATCTAATTCATCTTTAAAAGCTTTTTTGTCTTTAGCAGATTTCTTGTTGAACTCTTTTAAGAATGATTGATATTTAGGTAATACTTCTTCATTAGAGCCAAATTCTTTTAACTTCCCGCCTTCAATCCAAGCGATTTTTGTACAAAAATCTTTAACTTGTCCAATATTATGACTAACGAAGAAAATTGTCTTTCCTGCTTCTTTAAATTCATTCATTTTATCTAAACTTTTTTTAGTGAAAGTTTGATCACCAACAGACAAGGCTTCATCTATAACTAAAATGTCAGGATTAACTGTAACATTAATCGCAAAACCTAATTTAGATTTCATACCACTTGAATATTTTTTAACTGGTTGATAGATAAATTCGCCTAACTCTGAGAATTCAATAATTTCAGGAGTTAGTTCTTTAATTTGTTTCTTAGTAAAGCCAAGTAAGAGCATTTTATATTCGATATTATCTACACCATTTAATTGCGTGTTTAAGCCTGAATTAATTGCTATAACATTCACATCACCATGACGTTCAATATCACCACCAGTGGGTTGTAAAGAGCCACCTATGATATTACTCAATGTTGATTTACCAGAACCATTAATGCCTACTAAACCTATAATATCTCCTTCATAAGCAGTGAAAGTAATATCCTGTAGTGCAAAAAATCTTTTAGTTTGATGTTTTGGTAAGAACACATCTTTCAATCTCTCTTTATTACTTCTAAAAATTTTATATTCTTTTGTTAGATTATTAATGATAACTGATTCTTTCATATGTACTTCATTCCTTATAATTATTAACAATTCTATTATGCATTATTTTAAGAGTTTAGTAAATTTATTGTAAATTTTGTTGGAATCATGTAAATTATATATGTTCTGTAATTATATGATTAACCTAAAGATAAATATATCATCTATTAGTAATTGATGCTATATTATTGATTAAGTAATAAATGTCTAAGCGAGAGAGTGATATTCATGAATGCTGTATTTACTGTGATAAAAGAGCATGTTAAAAACTTTTATCTAATACAAAGATTAGCGATGTTCCAATTAAAAATTTCAAATCATGACAACTATCTTGGTTTAGCTTGGGAAATTATAAATCCTATGCTTCAAATCTTTGTTTATTGGTTTGCGTTTGGATTTGGGATACGACAAAATGCACCAATTGATGGTGTGCCATTTATTTTATATTTATTAGTCGGTATAAGTATGTGGTTCTTCGTAAACCAAGGTGTATTAGAAGGTACTAAATCTATATCAACTAAATTTAATCAAGTAGCGAAAATGAACTTTCCATTATCTGCCATACCTGCTTATATTTTAACAAGTAAATTTTATAGTCATCTTATTCTAGTTTTAGCTATTGTTTTAATTTGTATTCCAACAGGTATCTTACCATCGATTTATATTTTACAATTGTTTATATATATGCCTTTAGTATATGCATTTGCATTCTCAGTATCAATGTTTACATCAACATTAGGTGTGCTTATACGTGATACTCAAATGGCTATGCAAGCTATTCTAAGAATGTTGTTTTATATGTCTCCGATTTTATGGATACCAGAAAAAGGTTCTATTATAGAATTGATCATGAAATTAAACCCTGTATTTTTCTTTGCGGAAGGATATAGAGCGGCAATCCTTTATGATAATTGGTACATAATCGACCATTGGCAATTGGCGCTGTATAATATATGCGTAACAGCATTATTCTTTGTTGTCGGTTCTATATTACATGTTAAATTTAGACAAAGATTTGCTGACTTTATTTAAAATAATAATCAATAAAAAAGGATTGCTCGTATGAGTAATCCTTGTTTTATAAAAAGAACTTAATTCATGTTAGGAAGTGTCAAAGTGATTAGAAATGTGATTAAACAAGTTTATCTTTCTTTATTATTCATATTTAATAAATTTTTCAAACACAATATAAAAAGTCGAAATGTTGTTGTATTTATGACTTTTAAAGAAGATGTATTACCAATTATTGAAGAACTTAAAAGAGAAGGCTACTGTATCACAATCATTGCACACCCAAAATGGCTTGAATTTGCTAACAGTTTAGAAGTTGATAAAGTGATAAATTTAAAAAATAAATATGTAGTCCAGCAACTTAAAGCAATTAAAAAAAGTAAAACAATTATTATTGATACATATTATTTATTACTTGGCAGTATTAGTAAATCAAGAGAACAATCTGTCATTCAAACTTGGCATGCTGCAGGTGCATTGAAGAACTTTGGACTTGAAGATAATAGTATAAACAAAAGCAATAAACAGCTTATAAAAAATTATTTATCTGTTTATCATTTTACAGATTACTATCTTGTTAGTTCAGATATAATGAAAGATGTTTTTATAAATAGTTTAGATGCTAAAGAAGAACAAATGTTACCGTTTGGATTACCGAGATTAGATCAATATAAAAATAAACATACATATAATGATCATTCAAAAAAAATCGCTCTTTATGTTCCGACATATAGAGATTATACGAATGAGATACAAACAATTGATAAAGAAGTATTTGAAAAAATGTGTCCTGATTATGAACTCATAACTAAGTTACACCCGAGCATTACAAGTTATGATTCAGACGAAAGAAATATTCAAGAATTGGTTGAAATAGCAGATGTTATTATTACAGATTATAGTTCTCTAAGTATAGAAGCTTCATTGCTAAACAAACCTATAATATTTTATTGCTATGATGAAGAAAAATATGATGAGATGAGAGGGTTAAATAAATATTATTATGAAATGACTAAAGAAAATAAAGCATATAATTTAGAAATGCTTTATAAACTAGTTAATCGATGTAAAGTTAATGAAGCAATTAAGCCAATGTGGCATCAATATACTCATTTTGATGCGACGAAAAAACTAATTGATTTTATAAAAAAAGGAGTCTAAACCTATGGAAGTAAGTGTCATTATACCAATTTATAACGCTGAAAAAACAATAGAAGAAACGATTCGCTCTATTAAAAGTAACTATGAACATGAAATAATTTGTATTAATGATGGTTCCAAAGATTATAGTGCAGATGTTATTAGTAAAATAAACAATCCCAACATTGTTCTATTAAACAGAGAGAATAAAGGGGCAGCAGCAACAAGAAACGAAGGTATAAGTATTGCTAAAGGTAAATACATTATGTTCTGTGACGCTGATGATAAGTTAGGCGAGGGAATAATCGATAAAATGGTTAAAGCTATAAAAGAAAACGGCACAGATATTGTTGTTGGTAAAGTATCACATTTAATTGGAGAAGAAATAAGACCAATTAAAACTTACAATGATTTAAAAGCTATCGAGCATACAACATTAAATCGTACACCTGAAATCATTCAGTCAATTGGACCATATGGGAAGCTATATAAGAGTGAAATCATCCGTGATATAAGGTTTGATGAAGATATAACATTTTGTGAAGAACACACTTTTAACTTAAAAGCTTGGTCGAACAGTAAAATCACCATAATAGATGATCTAGCATATTTATATAATATTGGAATTGAAGATTCTATTGTAGCATCTAGTTATAAACATATTGAAAAGTATTTAAATGATGCTACAGAAGTAAGAAAAAGATCCTTAGTTATTTTAGATGAACTAAAAGAAAAAGTAAGTAATTATTACAGTTATAGAATGGACTATTTAATCATTTATTTCTTAATCCGTAACAATTTTATGAAGGTAGAAAATTTAGATGATTTAATAAACCCAGCTACCAAATATTTAAAAGGCATAGAAAAGATTGAGACAGATAGTGTGAAAGAATTGAAAGAGCTTATATTAACAATCTCTTCAGGTGCACAATATGAAAAGTATGTAGAAGTATCTAAAGAATTGAAATTAGAGTTTAATAAAAAGACATATAGAAATTATCAAATGAAACTTTTAAAACTCAAAACAAAAATGAATTTAAGAAGTATAAAAAATAAAAGTAAGAAAATATCTCATTAGAAAAAAGAGGGTGGCTCGAACAATTAATTTGTCTGAGCTACTCTTTTTTAAATAAAATAAATATCTATGTTAATTCACCTATTTTTGTTTCAATTGTTGTCCCAGTATATTAGTGAATATATGTTGTGCCATCTTCTCAGTTTCTTGATTGTATGGTTCTGGTAATTTATTGCTTGCTATAGATACGATATAGCGATCATTAGAATATGTAACGATATCATTTTTATAAAAAATACCTCTATATCTTTGATAGTTTAAATAGTTATAAAAGCCGTATCTATAAGTACCTGGGTATAAATTTAAATCTCCTGTTGAAAGTAAGTTTACTGTAGATGAATGAGATAGGATACTATCAGATTTAAATTTCTTTACGAGTTTAGCCATATCATCTGTAGAAATATAAATATTACCTGCACCATCATACTTATCTAAGTTCATAGGTGGTACGTAAATATTTTGGTTATGGATAGATTTATATCCTTTAGCCATATATTTCTTATGTTCAACTGAATCATAACGTGATGTATATTTTAAATGGGCTTTGTTAAGTATTAGTTCATTGAGATTTTCTTCAAATGTTTTATTAGTTGCGACTTCAATGATTTTAGCTAGGGTTATATAGTTTGCATCATTATAGTTAAATTGATGATACTGTGCAGGTAATACACCTTGTGATTTAATACTTGCTATAGCTCCGTCTAAGTTATGCATATTAGGATTTAAATTTATTTTGGCTAATCCACTTCGATGCAACATTAAATCTTTAATACTAATGGGATATTTATTTTGGAAGTTTGGTATATATTTGTTCACATTATCGTTTATATTGATTGTGCCTTTTTCTTCTAACTGGCGTAACATTAATCCGGTTATGAATTTATTGGCGGACCCGATTAAGTACATAGACTTAGAATCATTTTTTATACTATTTTCAAAATCTCTATAACCATATGCATCACTCATCACGAGTTTATTATCTTTATATATTGTGATATTTCCATTGAAATTTGATGTAGTCAAATAATCATTAACGTCTTTAAATTCAATGAAAGTTTCCTTATCAGAGTTAGCAATATTTTTATGATTTTTACTTTGATGAGAGGATGTTGTCTCTGATGTAAAAGCATCCTTTTTTTTATTAAAATCTTTAAATTGGTTAATAAACAGTATAATGATTAATCCCACAATAATACATAGGGAAAATTTGTATAAATTTTTCATGTATCTCTCCTAATGTTTTTAACATTATATTACCATAATTACTAAATTTTAACATTTATAACCATAAAAAAAGAACACAATTAAGTGTTCTATTCGGTACCATATAATTCTTTTTTAATTTGAGTTGTTGAAATACCTTCAGTTCTTTTAAGGTATATGACTTCACATTCATCTTTTAAGAAGTCAAATTCACCTTCCCAATCATGACCCATTAAGAATGTATCTACGTTATAGTTTTTAACGTCATCTGTTTTTTGTTCCCAATTATTCTCGGGAATTACAAGGTCTACATATCTTATTGACTCAAGCATCATTTTTCTTTGTTCATAATTATAGTATGATTTTTTGTTTTTAAGTTTATTAAATTCATCAGTCGATAATGCAACAATTAGATAGTCCCCATATTGTTTAGCTCTTCTTAAAAGTTCAATATGGCCATAATGTAGTAAATCATATGTTCCATAAGTAATTACTCTTTGCATTTTTTTCACCTCATTATTTTATATATCAAGCTTAATATATATGTATACCAATGTAAACTATTTGTCTACTTTGTAAATTTTATATTAAGGTATTTTAGGTTATTATTTCATCAAAATAACCATTTTACAATTCTGAAAATGGTTATAATGTATATTTATTACTTATTAGTATATTATACTAGAATATGTTGAGTTTGAGTAAAATGGGATGACCCTTTACCAAAATGAAAACTTTGCAGAAATGTTATAATTATAACAATGAAATTACTCATAAATCTTACGTGTACAGACAATGAAGTCAATTTATTGTATTAATTTAATATTATTAGAGGTGTAAAATGATTAAAATTATAGATATTCATGAGCAACCGAACTTAGAGAACTTCATAAATACGCATTGTCGGGAAGTAAGTCATATTATTTTAAAAGATAAATATACTCAAGTTAGAGAAGATATTGTAAAAAATACAGAGCTAGATGACAATTCTTATATAGTCGATTATACAAATAACGGATATTATACAAACGATAGTAGATATATGGGAAAAGCATTTATAACAATATCTGATTGGTTTAATAATGTAACGCTTCAACCAAATATTATTTTTGAAAAAGAAGATTTAAAATGGTTAATCACTAACTTTGAATGGGAAAATATTTTTGATATTACTTTAAATGCTTTAATTCATTTAGATGAAATTAAAATAGATTCTCATGTTGTATTTGATTTTTATGATCAAAACCAACCAAGTATACATGGAATAAAAGCTTTGAAAGAGCAAAATCTTGATTCAGAGTCGAAATTTTATATAAATAAATTAGCGCTGCTTAGTTCTATGAACAGTGTGTTTGAAATGAAAGAAGTCAGCTTACCGTATAATGCTAGAACGATTGACAAGATAATGCTGAAAACAAAGTTTAAATTACCAAAAAGCACCTATCAAAATTTAAATAAAAAAGCTGTACAAAAACAGTTGGAATCTATAAACATTTATGAAAAGGATAAAACAAAATTAAAGCCTTATATTGTATTTTTAGGTTTTGATTTTGGATATAGAGGTAATTCAAAGTATTTGTTTGAGTATTTAACAGAACAATATTCGAAATACACGGTATATTTTATTACCGATGATAAAAAAGGTGATCATTTTATTTCACCTAGTCATATTGAAACAAATGAAATGATAGAAAGAGCTAGTGTCGTGATACTGGAGAGTTATTTACCAGACAATATAAAACCTAATGGAACGATTATCCAATTATGGCATGGTACACCATTAAAACGGTTATTTTTAGATAGTAAAGAACCTAAACAAAATATTGATATTTTTAATTATAGAGCACGTAAGTATAATAAATTAATTAAGCAAGATTATTTTATTACTGATGTTGAATCGATTAACTATGTATTTGAATCTGCATTTCCTATGCAAGACACAAAGATAGTATCTTGTGGTTATCCTAGGAATCAATATTTATTGGAATATAAAAGGGATATGAATGAAATCGAAAGTATTAAACAACTTTTAAATTTAAATAAAGAGAAAAAAACGATTCTATATACGCCAACATGGAGAGATAATAATGATGAAGAATTTTTACTTGAATTTCCTGAAGAAATAAAGTCGAAATATAATATCATCTATAAATATCATGAAGAAGATCATTCTAATAAACATAAGAATTATATTGATACAGCTCAATTTGAAACGCAACAACTTATATTAGTATCCGATATTATAATTAGCGATTATTCATCTATTATATTTGATGCGTTAACGATTGATAAAAAGGTATACTTATATACACCAGACTATAAAGTTTATGACTACAATAGAGGTTTATATAAACATATTTATGAATTAGTAAACGAGAATCAATACTTTGAAAAAGAGGCTTTATTTAAAGCAATATTGAGTGGAGAATATTACGACATTAACGAAAAATTTATTAATAAAAATAATGAATCATACGAAACTATCACAAGTTTGATAGATGAGTCCATGATCTGAAATAGGTGATTATTATGAAATCTTTTACATTTTTAGTTCACAATATATATCATATGGGTGGTACAACTAAATCAATTTCTAATTTGGCAAATATTTTAAGTGAAAAAGGACATAAAGTAAAAATTATTTCAGTTTTCAAAGCAAATCAAAAACCTTATTTTGATTTGCATGAAAAAATTGAAATCAAACCAATTATAGAGTATAACAAAACAGTTAAAGGTTTAACTAATATATTTATGAATAGATTGAATAAATTCACACCTTTACTTAAACCGAAAATAATACATCCGTCTGAGCCAGGGTTACATCAGTTTTCAAGTTATATAGAGAAACAAATTATTCGAGAAATTAAAAATGTTCATACAGATATAATTGTAGGTACACGCGCAAGCTATAATATACTTGTTGCAGATTATGGTCCAAGTGATGTCTTAAAAATAGGTATGGAACATATGTATTTACATGCGCATAATGAACAATATCAAAAAAGCATTCTTGAATCTTATAATAAGCTAGATTTGGTAACAACCTTGACGAATGAAGATAAAATGGATTATCAGCAAGGACTGTCAGAAACCAAGGTTATAATAGTACCTAATATTCTTAAAGAAACTAAATATGATATTGCAAAGCAAAATGTTATTACTGCTGCTGGTCGTTTTGAACAAGAAAAAGGTTTTGATTTACTGATTGAAAGTATTAACCATATACAAGAAACTATGAGGAAATACGACTATCAACTTGAAATATACGGTGATGGCCAAGAAAAAGAACATTATAAAAAAATGATACAACAATATGGTATAAGTGATATCGTTCAATTGAAACCAACTACAAATCAACTATCTAAAATTTTAGCATCTAGTAAAATTACCGCAGTTCCATCTAGAGTTGAAGGATTTGGATTAGTCATTTTAGAAGCGATGTATCAAAGTAATATTGTGGTGAGTTATAAAGGTTGCTATGGACCAGAATTTTTAATAGATAATAAAGTTAACGGTTATCTAATAGAACAGCAAGATATAAAGCGTTATGGCAATCAATTGGCATATATTATTGAAAACTATAATAGTGATGAAATACAGAATATTATAAGTTATGGTGAACAAAGAAGTGCCCATTTTGAAGGTGACACAATATATCATCAATTTATTAAAAACATAAATCTGCATATGAAATAGTAGAATCCCTAACAATTCAATTGTTAGGGATTCTTTAATTACGTATTAAGATATTGTAAATATTATATATTTATCTTTCTAATGAATATCTAGATAGATATACTAACATTTGTATAATATTAAAAGGAGTTTTTCATATGCAGACACAACCAATCAATATAGAGAGGAAATTTAGACCTGAAATCGAGGGTTTAAGAGTCATTGCAGCATTGCTAGTAGCAATTTATCATATATGGTTTGGAAAGGTATCAGGAGGCGTAGATGTATTCTTCGTTGTTTCAGGATTTCTTATAACGACATCAATCATATCTAGATACAATCGGGAAGGATCATTTAAATTTTTACCTTACATAACAGGATTAATTAAACGATTATTTCCATCAGTTATCACAGTATTACTTACAACGGTCGTATTAAGCTTTTTCTTATTGCCTGAATCGATATTAGGTAAAACTATAAAAGAAATTATAGCTTCATTGTTTTATTATCAAAATTGGGAACTCGCTTTATCAAGTACTGATTACTTAAATAAAGATCAAATGAAGACACCAGTAGAACATTTCTGGGCAATGTCTATACAAGGACAATTTTATATTATTTGGTTCTTATTATTTAGTTTGATTTTTGTGATATATAAAAAGAAAACAAACTTGAAAATCGTAAATATAATGAATTTATTCTTAGGTACTTTATTTATTGTATCTTTTATTTATTCAATATATTTAACAAATGTAAATCAACCATGGGCATATTTCCATACATTAACTAGAGTTTGGGAGTTTTCATTAGGTGGGTTATTAGCAATTAATTTATCTAAAATAAAAATATCCAGTGTAGTAGCTAGCATTATAGGTTGGTTAGGTCTAATTGGTTTGATCTTAACAGGTGTTATTTTCAATGTATCAACAATGTTTCCGGGATACATTGCATTATGGCCAATGCTTTGTGCAGTATTTATTTTAGTATCTGGAAACCACGAAACAAAGCTTGGTGTTAAGAAATTTCTAGGTTCTTCCTTTATGGTAAAAGTAGGTGGATTATCATTTGGGTTATACTTGTGGCACTGGGTAATACTTTCATTCTATCAATATCATAACAACGAAAAACCAGGTATTATTTTAGGAATATGTATGATTTTACTTTCTTGGTTATTATCATACTTAATGACAAAATATATTGAAAAGCCAATTCGAACAGCATCTTCAGATAAAATTTCATTTAAAAAGTTAGGGATTGGTTTAGTAATTAATTTAATAGCTGTGGCAGCATTATATTTCATTGTATTTAATAATCCATTAGAAAAAGATAAAGTTGCATTAAGTGAGGACTATCCTGGTGCAATGGCTGCAGAAAAACAAGTTAAAGTAAATGATGATGTAGATGTGATACCAGAATTTTCGAAAATTAGAAATGAATCTCCTGATTCTACTAGAGACAAAGTACATCAAAAAATAGGTGAGTCAAAAGTTTTAGTTGGAGAATATGGTAAGAAAGAAGATTATGATAAGACAATTGCACTAGTTGGAAGCTCTCATGCACAACATTGGCTTGGTGCATTACAAACCGCTGCTAAAGAAGGTAATTACAGAGTCTTAAACATGACGAAAAGTGGTTGTGTATTGACAACTAAAGATAGTGAGCAAGATTGTACAGAATGGAATAAAAACTTAATCAAAGAAATTGAAAAGCAAGATATAGATTTAGTTGTAACAACAGCAGATTCAAGTACAGATATAAATGGTAAAATAGATCCATTACAAATTAAACAATTTGAGAATATCACTTCAACTAAGACACCAATAATGGCAATAAGAGATAATCCACGGTATGAATTTAATGTTCCAGAGACATTAGATAAATTTGGTGAAAAAGAAACAATCAATAAAATGAATGCCAAACAACGCTTACCAAAAGAGGATAAATGGAGTCAACTTGAAGAAAAGCCGAAGAATACAAAATATGTTGATTATACAAAGTACTTTAAAGAAAATGGCAAATTTGTACCGGTTATAGGAAATGTAATTGTTTATATGGATAAAGGACATATATCAAATAGTTATTCAAAAACATTCGGACCTAGATTAAAAACTGATATTGAAAAATATTTAAAAGAACTCAATTAATTTTGAGTTCTTTTTATTATTAAGCAAATGTAAACTATGATAAAAGAATGTAAACCCTTCCTTAAGTATCTGTTAAACAACTGTTTATTGCTTTAATAATAGTTACAATATAATTAATATTACATAAGTAATAGCTTAACAATTAATTATTAAAGGATGGATATAATATGAAATTAACTACTATTGGTTTAGGATACATCGGATTACCAACCTCAATTATGTTTGCGAAACACGGCGTAGATGTTGTGGGTGTAGATATAAATAAAGAAGCAGTGAATAAATTAAATAACGGTCAAATTCATATAGAAGAACCTGGCTTACAAGATGCTTATGAAGAAGTATTATCTAAAAATAAATTTAAAGCTAGTTTAAAACCTGAAAAAGCAGATGCTTTTATAATTGCAGTGCCTACTCCAAATAATGATGATCAATATGAATCATGTGATATTTCATTAGTAATGGGAGCAGTTGAATCAATCGTTCCATTTTTAGAAAAAGGAAATACTGTTATTGTTGAATCTACAATAGCACCTAGAACAACGGATGATCACGTTAAACCTTATCTTGAAAGCCAAGGCTTTGAAATTGGTAAAGATATTTTCCTAGTACATTGTCCTGAAAGAGTATTACCAGGAAAGATATTACATGAATTAATTCATAACAATAGAATTATTGGTGGTATCACGCCGGAATGTGTTGAAGCAGGTAAAAAAGTATATGGCACATTTGTACAAGGTGAAATGATTGAAACTAATGCTAAAACTGCTGAGATGAGTAAACTAATGGAAAATACTTATAGAGATTTAAATATAGCATTAGCAAATGAACTCGCTATGGTATGTAATCATTTAGATATTAATGTATTAGAAGTGATTAAAATGGCGAACAAACATCCTCGTGTTAATATTCATTTGCCAGGACCAGGGGTTGGTGGACACTGTTTAGCAGTGGATCCATACTTTATTATTGCAAAAGATCCAGAAACTACACCGTTAATTCAAGAGGGCAGACGTATTAATCGTTCAATGCCACAATATGTCATTGAAGAATCTAAAAAAATATTAAAAGAATTAGGTGGCAACAAGATTACAGTATTCGGCTTAACTTACAAAGGCGATGTAGATGATGTAAGAGAATCACCTGCTTTTGATATTTATAATGATTTGAGAAAAGAAGATGATCTTATAGTAGAAACATATGATCCACATGTTGAATTAGGCTTTGTTGAGAAAGATATTAAAAAGGCAGTTGAAGATGCATCATTAGTATTAATACTAAGCGATCATTCTGAGTTTAAAACATTAACTGATCAAGACTTTGAAGGTATGAAAAATAAAATCATATTTGATACTAAAAATGTTGTTCAATCTAAATTTGAACAAGTTAAATATTATAATTACGGCAATTTATATACATTCGGAAAAGAAATTGCATATTCATTTAATAAGTAAAGATTGAGGGGTCTTCATATGATTGATGTAAAAAGTCCATTTATTCAAAGCGGATTAAGTTTTCAAATTATTTTAAGAGAACCAGAAAATCAAGAAATATTTGATGTGGATGACGATGAAATTATAGTGAATCATGTTTCAGATTATTTAAATAAGGCTTTAAAAGTTATTTCAGTAAAAGACATAGAAAGTGAACTTTATGGACTCGTTGTAAGAGGTACCAATATAATTGGATGGACTAAATTGAATAACTCTATCAAATTAATTTCAAAGCCTATAGAAACAATAAGAGTTGATTTAACTCATTTTAATACGCCACAAATAAATAGAGATTTAGGTTTTAAAGTAGATTATAACTTATTGTTCCAAGAGAAGAACTATTCTTCTAGAGCTTTATATTTATATGAAGGTGAAATTTTAGAAGCAATATTTAATAAAGGTACATTTAGTGGTTTTGTAAAAACTGAAGATATAGACAGAGCAGTTATGATAAATACTAAAGTATCTATAAAAAATTCTACTTTATTTTATCAAGATAGTGCCAAGAACAAAACAATTGACCTTTCTTTAGATGAAGAACAATTTGACTTTAACAATGTGAATATCGATATGGTATTTTTAAAAGCGAAATCAGTTCGCGTTATTATTAAAAAGAAAAAATATTGGATTAGTCTTTCAGATTTAATTGATAACGAAATGATTGATTCTTTAGAAAGTATAAGTTACGAAAATTATAATGAATTGGAACTAGAACAGTTAGATATTATTACTAATTTTCAAGAAGAAAGAAAAGAATCTAAATCAGCTATTGTTCGTTTGATTAATGAGAATATTAATTTACAAAAAAATCATAAAAAAGAAGAAAAAGCACAATACGAAAGACTATATCACAATTTAAGAAATTCTAAATTAGGAAAAATTCAAACGAAATACTGGAGTTGGAGAAATAGGAGGAAATCATAATGTCTTCAAATGAACCAACAAAAATCGACAAAAGTAATAAACTTCAAACAGCTAAAGAAGAATTAGTTAACTTTGACGACAAAACAAAAGTTGAACAATTAGAAGAAGTTCTGGATATTGTTGAACAAGATTATATGTATGGATTGTATAAACTCAAAAAAGTAAAAGATTATACTAATCATCATAATTATTATAAAAAAGTTGCAGATGAATCAAAATTAGATTTCCTTGAAAATCATCAACAACATATCTCACAACTTAATACCTCTAACGAATCAAGAGTATTTGTAAAAAATAAATATAAAGTTGGTTTAATCGCTGATGAATTTTTATATAATTCGTTTAAAGATATAGGTAATATTGTATATATAGATAGTGAGTTTTCATCATTAAGTGATGATATGGATGTATTGATTGTAGCAACTGCATGGAGAGGTATAGATGGAAGTTGGACTGGTCTAGCATCAGTCAATAGCGAAAAGAGAAGAATGTTAATAGAAGGTATACAAAAAGCGAAAAATCTTAATATACCAATTGTATTTTACTCGAAAGAAGATCCTGTTAATTTCCATTTATATAAAGATATTGCTACTGAGTGCGACATTATTTTAACTTCTGCAGAAGAGGTTGTTAATGATTATAAAGAATATTGTCAAAATGATAATGTTCATGTACTACAGTTTGGAATTAATCCACATTATCATAATCCTGTTGGTTCAAGAAGCCAATATAATCAAGCATTTAAAAATGATGTTATTTTTGCAGGAAGTTGGACTGAAAAATATCCTGTAAGAAACCAAGAATCAGCAAGAATTTTTGATGAATTAATAAATAATGAAAATGATTTAACGATTATAGATAGAAATTTACCTTTAAGAAGAACGCGTTATCAATTTCCTATGAAGTATATTCCATTTTTAACAATGCCAATCGATCATAATGAACTTATGAGCTTACATAAAGTTTATCGATGGGCTGTAAATGTGAATTCAGTTAAATATTCAGAAACTATGTTTGCGAATAGAATTTTTGAATTACAAGCGTTTGGCAATTTAATCTTATCTAACTATTCAGTTGGCGTGAATAATCAATTTCCTAATGTGTTTATGATTAATCATAAAAGCGATGTCGCACCAATTATGAATCAATATAAAGAATATGAAATTGAAGATATGCAGGCGAAAAGTATTAGAAGTGTTATGAGAGATAGCACAACTTATCATAGATTAGATGAAGTTTTATCGTATATAGATATAGAGCCAACTCAAAAGGACAGTAAAGTTTTAGTAATTGTTGATCAATTAACAGATAAAATGAATGATATTTTATCTCGTCAACTTTATGTGCAATTTGATGTAGCTGAAGCTAACCAGACAATAGATGACTATAGTCAATATGAATTCATTACATTTATGAAAGACTCTATTTCATATGAAGAATATTATTTAGAAGATTTATTTTCTGTTTTTAAATATGTAGATGTTGATTTTGTCACTAAAGATAAACAGCATGAAGCTCATCAATATATTGATGAAGCAATAAATAACTATTTAACGATGTATCATAGAAATATTGTAGACGAAAACTTAAATATATTACAATCCAATAATGGCTATAATTTAGATCAATCCGAAATTTACGAATCTACTTTATATGGTCAAAATAAGCAAAAGAAAAAATTGAGTGTAATTATCCCTATACACAATAATGGGACGTATTTAGAAGATAAATGTATGCGTAGTTTAAGAAGATCCTCTATCTTTAGTGAAATGGAGATTATATTTGTAAATGATGGAAGCACAGATTCAGAAACGATTTCCATTATTAACAGACTTAGAAGAAGATTCCCTGATATCGTGTATTATGAATATGAACAAGGATCAGGAAGTGCATCAAGACCTAGAAATAAAGGTGCAGAGCTTGCTTCTACAAAATATATAACTTATCTTGATCCTGATAATGAAGCAACAGGCGATGGATATGCAACTTTATTAGAAGAAATCGAAACAAATAACGATGTAGATATGGTTGTTGGAAACATTATTAAAGAAGACAACAAACGTAGAGCATTGTTTAATTATGCTGGAACTGTTAAGAAATACAATGACGGTAACTTATTAATTGAAGATCCTAAGAAATATATGAAGAAATGTGGATTACGAGCACAAAGTATACAAGCTTTAGTTATTAAATCAGCAATTATTAAAGATAATAACATTCAAATGATTGAAGGAGCAGCTGGGCAAGATACATTGTTCTTCCAAGAATTGATGATTAATTCTAAAAAGGTAAAAGCTGTTACTGACGTTATTCATATGTATTATGCAGCTGTTTCAGGTTCTGTAACTAATTCAATTTCCAAAAAATTATTCGATAAATATTATGCTTTAGAAATTGAAAGAATTCCTTTCTATGAAAAGCATGGCTTACTTAGTTCGTATTTAGAACATAGATTTAACTTCTATGTTAAAGGTTGGTATTTACCAAGACTTGAGAAAGTTAAACCTGATGAAAGAAAAGAAGCGGTTGAGAGATTTTTAGAAATTTATAGTTTATACGATCAGTATAAGCGTCCAGAAGACCATGATTTAAATAAATATGTTGAAAATCTAAAAAAAGAAGTTCAATAAGTGATGGATAATAGGGGGAGAATATGATGGATAATGTATTGGCTAAGTTTCATAAAGCATATATTGTATTACCTAATCAATTCTCTCTTGATCATACATACTATCAAGAGAATACGAATATCGGTAAGTTTAAAGTTTATTATGCTTATGATTTAGCTCAATGTGAAGTAATGGTGAATGAAACAAAAGTCATCTTATTAGGTCATTTAGTTCATACTCAAAATAGTGAATTAAACTATCATGAAATATTCTCTCGCTTATTATCACATGAGTTAGATTCTTATGAATTTCTTGAAGAGATGAGTTTTTATAACGGTCGATATGCAATGTTTATTGAATATAAAGGACAAGTGTATTTTTATAATGATGCTACATCATTTTTGTCTTTGTATTATCATAATGAATTATCATTGTATGCTAGTCACTCAGAACTACTCAAGCAGTTGATTGAAGATTACTATAATATTGAGTGTGAAAAAATAGCTTCTAAATCAAATGGTTTTTTAGACTATAGCAAATATAAAAACATATATAAGTTTAATTCCAATACACGGCTAAATATGACACAGCATCAAATAAAAAGAATTTATCCAATTAAACCTTTTAAAGTCAAAACAGCTGAGGAAGTATTGAACTTAATAGATAATGAAATAAAAGAATCAGTTAAATATTTATTTAATTTAGATAAAAAAATATTATGCTCTATTACAGCAGGACATGATTCAAAAGTATCATTATCATATATAAAAGATTTTGTGGATAGTGTTAAATTCTTCACTTATACGAGAAACATAGATGAATTGGAAAACAAACAAGTTTCGAAGATATATAAATTAGATGAATCAATCGCACGTAAAATTGCTTATAATCTTAATTTAAACTATAAATTATTTAATATGGATAATTCGTCTATAAAGCCTGAAATGAAAGTTAAATATGAGCAATATGAAACAAGTCATAGCATTAATTTAATCAATTATTATAACGAAAATTATGATTTTCAAAATGCATTACATTTAAAATCGACAATTTTTGAATTAGCAAAAGATATTGTCCCAAAAAGTATTCAAACAAAAGATTCTTTTATTCCTTATACGAATGCTATTAAAAAATGGGCTAAAGACTTTCCGTTTGATGATGAGCATCAAATAGAATATTTATCTAATTTTATTGAAAGAAATGAATTGAATAAGACGATAGAAATGGGTTATCATCCATATGAAATTTTATACTATGAATCTAGAATGAACGGATGGCATAGTTGTATTATTCAAGAAAGTGATGACTTTTTAGATGTCTTTAGTTTAATTAATACAAGGCATATACTATTTGAATTACTTAAAATAAATGATTCAGATAAAAACGAAAACAAGCTTCATCAATTGATTGTAAAAAATAATTGGCCAATTTTAAATTATTTTCAAGTAAACAATAGCCAAACTTTAGAAAATAAAGTGGATCAATTAGAACAGCAAATAAATGAACGCAATAGTAACTTAGAAAACATCATAATTGAAACAGATGATTTTTATCAACGTAATAATTTAAATAGCACACGGTTTAGAGCACTTTCAAATAAGTTTAGCAATGTAAATAAAAAGATAATTACTTTAACTAACAAAACTAATAACGTTCAAAAAATTGAAATAAAAACATTTTATAACAACACTAATGGCAGAGAGATAATATACTTTGATATTGAGGATCATCAAATCGATTTAGTCGATTTAAGTATAAATGGATATGATTTGAATTTTAATCCTCATGAGTCAAAAATAATTTCAGTATATGCAAGTAAAAATTTTGAAAAGTCATCGTGGATAAATGCTTCAGAATTTGAACTTATTGAAAAATAAAAAATCAAGTAGGTCGTTATAATATGAAGATAGTTACTGAAATCTTTAAAGAACAACTTAATAATTTACCTAAAATTTTAAAACTTGCAATTTATAATATGAAAAGTCAATACGCCAATCACTATCTTGGTGTGTTTTGGAATATATTACAGCCAATACTACAAGTAGCAGTTTATTATCTCGTATTTGGTTTAGGTTTAAGAGGAGATGCTAATGCACAAGTAGTTGGTGTACCATTTTTAGTACATTTAATTTCAGGTCTCTTTCCATGGTTATTTATATCACAAGGTATCAATACTGGTGCAACTTCAATACAAGGTAATGTAGGACTATTATCAAAGATGAGATTCCCTTCATCAATATTTATTTCAATCGCATTAACTAACAATATGATTAATTTAATGATTACATCATCAATATTATTTGTAATTTCACTTGTTAATGGTTATGTACCATGGTGGCACTATTTCTGGTTTATTTATTTCTTAGTAGCATCGTATGCAATTATTTTTGGTATTTCACTAATTATGAGTACTTTAATAATTATCATTAGAGATACTAAAAATTTACTTCAAAATATCATTAGAATGTTATTCTTTATGACACCAATATTTTGGGCGATGGAAGAGGCACATGGTATTCTACAAAGATTAGCGAGCTTAAATCCATTTGCCTACTTAGTAGGTGTATACAGAACGGCATTTGTTCATGGAAATGTATCAGTATATGGAGAATGGCATGATCATTTATATTTTTGGTTAATAACAATATTATTATTGTTAATTGGTTCATTAATTCATTCAAGATTTAAAAGGAAGTTACTAGACTACTTATAGGGTGTTTATAATATGACAAAGAAATTATTAATGATTTCCCAAAACTTTTACCCAGAACTCGGATCTGCAGCAAACAGAATGAAAATGATGTTTAAAGCATTTAAAGTCAAAGGCGCAGATCCGACTATGTTAACAACTGAACCAACATATCCAAATCAAAGCTTATTTGATGATGATGCATACTTTACTGATCAATCTTTAAATAAATTAGAAAAAAGTAAAATTATACGTATGAAAATGCATGGTAATAAACAAAATAGTAATTTTATTATGAGGTTAGTATACTATATAGAACAGTACGTTAGATTAAAAGTATTTCTGAATATGCATAAAGAAGATTATGATATTATATACGTTTCCAGTCCAAATATATTTCTTGCTTGGGCGACGCTTTTTTTCAAAAAAGCAAAAAAACCGACATATGTTTTAGAAATTAGAGATTTATGGCCAGATAGTGTAAACGGTTTAAAACATATAAACATCAGTTTATTTATGCCACTTTTAAAATATTTAGAGAAGAAGATGTACAATTCTACAGATAAAATTGTTATAAACAATGAAGCATTTAGAGCACACATACAAAATAAATTAGAAAATAAAACACCAATTTTTTACTTACCTAATGGAATTTCAAAGAGTGAGCTAATAACAGAAGAAAAGTATCAAGATTTCAGTGTAATATATACTGGAAATATAGGGTATGCTCAAGATGTCGATAAGTTAATCTCAATATGTAAAGCATTAAATAATAAAAAAATATACGTAACTGCTATTGTGTACGGTGTACAAGCTGATAAATTTAGAAAAGCTGTCAAAGAATGTGCGTATATCCAAGTGAAAAAGCCAGTTGATCGTGTAGCTTGTCTATCAGAAATTTCTAAACATCATGTATCACTTTCAATATTAGAATCGTCAGATGTTTTTATGAATGTTATGCCAGGTAAAATTGTTGATTCAATTGGAGTAGGTACTCCGCCCGTATCCAATATAAGTGGTCCTACTGAAGCGATTATACAAAAATATGATTTAGGATTTGCTCGGAAACAAGCTTCAAATGAAACAATAGTTAATGAGATAGAATCTTTAAAAAATGACAAAAATAAGTTGTTGATAAAAGAAAACAACGCAAAAAAATACCGAGATGAACATTTAATTTGGGAAGATAATATTGAAAAGCTAATTACGTTTTTAAGAAAAGGTGATGAAGATGACAAAAACATATAAAATTAAATGTGAAAATGTCTCAAAGGTTTATGACTTGAATGTAAATAGAAAAGAAAAATTATTATCTTTATTTACTTTTGGCTTAAGTTATAAATCAAAACCTTACTATGCTTTACACGATATAACATTTGAAGTTGAAGAGGGGACATCTGTAGGCATTATTGGATTGAATGGTTCCGGAAAGTCAACTCTATCTAATATTTTAGGTGGGGTAGTCGAACCGTCGTCTGGTACAGTACATACAAATGGTAAACCTTCCTTAATTGCTATTGGTGCAGGTTTGAACCCAGATTTTACTGGTGCAGAAAATATTCAATATAAATGCTTGATGCATGGCATGACACAAAAAGAAATCAATGAAAAATTTGATGATATTGTACAATTTAGTGAATTAGATGAATTTATATATCAACCTTTAAAATCGTATTCTAGCGGTATGAAATCTAGATTAGGATTTGCTATAGCTATCCATACAGACCCAGATATATTAATTGTTGATGAAGCGTTATCTGTAGGAGATGAAACTTTTTCAAATAAATGTATAGATAAAATGCATGAATTACAAGAGCAGGGTAAGACAATATTTTTTGTATCACACTCAGCAGGACAAATTAAAAAAATGTGTAAGAAAGCAATCTGGATACATTATGGAGAAATGGTTGCGTATGGTGAAGTTAATGATGTAGTTGCGAGATATGTTCATCTCATTCAAAAAGTAAAAAAGAAAACTAAAGAAGAACAGTTAGATTATAAACGTATTAAAATTCAACAACAACGTGATAAAGAAGTTGATGAATCTGTAATTCATAAAGAAAAAAGACCAACAAGCATATTAGCAATGATTGGGCTAGTGAGTGTAGCATGGTTGTATATACTGTTGTTCCAAGTAGGTATACTATAAATCATAAAGAATGAGGTTAGAAAATGAAAAAAGTCACAATGTTTGTTTGGAATCATTTTACAAATGATGCGAGAGTAAATAGAGAATGTACAACATTAGCAGAACAAGGCTATGAAGTAGACTTAATTGCAATCAATGATCCTAAAAATCCTGTCATCACAGCCTATGAAGAAATTTCTAATTCATTTAGAGTCCATAGAGTAAAACGTTATCCTTGGATGTTACAAGCATATCAAGATTATGGAAAAAAATTTTTACTAGTAGTTGCTGGTGTTCAAGTTGCGATTATACCAGCGCTTTTTTACATTAGCTTTACTATAATGGCTGCCTATTTAATGTCACTAGTCATTGCTGCAGGTATGATTAAAATTAAAAAACTAAGAAAATGGTTCATAAACGGTGCCATTATAACGAGAATGATTGTTAAAGGTTATTTCCAGAATGCAGATATATATCATGCAAATGATTTAAATACATTACCTCAAGCAATCGTTTGCTCGAAATTAAGATTAAAACCAAGACCACTTATTTATGATAGTCATGAAGTTCAATCAGATAGAACAGGTTATAATAAAGAAAAAATTAAAAAAATTGAATCATTTATGCTAAAATTTGTTGATCAAATGATTGTAGAAAACCATACAAGAGCAAAGTATAACGAAAAAATTTATGGATTTTATCCAAAAACGCTATACAATTACTCTGAAAAATATGAAATACAAGATAAACATAAAATCAACTTACATCAAATAATAGGTATAAATGAAGATGAAAAAATATTGTTATATCAAGGTGGACTACAACAAGGTAGAGGACTAGAATTATTGATTAAAGCAATGGATGAAATTGAAGAAGGACATTTATTATTTATTGGCGGAGGAAAATTAACACAACAATTAAAAGATATGAGTAAAAGTTCTGCCAAAGTACATAAAATACACTTTTTAGATAAAGTACCTTTTCAAGAATTACCATCTTATACTAGAGAAGCTTACTTAGGATTTCAAGTGTTACAAAACATATGTTTCAATCATTACTCAGCAAGCTCAAATAAATTGTTCGAGTATATGATGGCACATGTACCAGTTATAAGTTGTGATTTTCCAGAAATCAAAAAAGTAGTAGACGAAACTAATACAGGTATAGTAGTCGACCCTCATAATGCAAATGAAATAGCTGAAGCGGTTAATAAATTAGTGAACGATGAGGCACTTAGAAATAGACTTAGTGAGAACACTAAACAAGCTAAAGAAATCTATAATTGGAATAACGAAAAAGTAAAACTACTTGAAATTTACAATCAATTCGCACCATTATCAAATAAAGAAATACAATTGAACTTTAAGTAAAGGAAAAGCTGAGACAAATCAATTGTCTCAGCTTTTTCGTGTGGAGAAAGTGGGTATGGTTGGGGCTTGGGTTCGGGCTAACTGGCAGAATTCTGGATAATGCTCCTTAACGATAAGACCCCTTACGGACATTACTCGGAATAATGTCCTTAACACTGCTATTTGTAAAACAAAAGTGTTATAAAATAATTATTGATTTAATACTAAATACATTTTAGTTAACTTGTATTTAGCCAACTTAGGTATTACAATGATATAGCTAATATAGATATGGATAAAAGGAGTTTATTTAAGATGTATATTAAAAAGGGAATTAAGAACGTTAGTGATTTTATAAAAGAAGGTAATGATCATGAAGCTATGATGTTATTAAGAGACTTAGAAGCTAACGTAATGAAATATGACTTTGAAATTATGGGAGAAGGATTTAATCAGTTTGCAGATATATACGTTTCACTAAAAAATAGAAAGAAAGCAATAGAAATGTATCAAAAAGCAATACTTTACTTTAGAGAAGTAGGGAATAAAGATAAAGTAGAAGAAATTAGCCATAAATTTGAATATCTTATTTTATAGTAAGGGAAGCTATTAGATAAATTGCGCTACAAAGTAAACCGCCTAATTCGGGAACTAAGTTCTTGAATTAGGCGGTTTTTATATTTTAATGACAATGATTTATAATCTATAAGGAATAAATATAGGGCACCTATATTCACACAAGTTGAAAGAAGTGTAACTAAGGGCACCCATATTCACAGAAGTCGAGAGAAGTGTAAGCAAGGGCACCTATATTCACACAAGTTGAAAGAAGTGTAACTAAGGGCACCCATATTCACACAAGTTGAAAGAAGTGTAACTAAGGGCACCCATATTCACACAAGTGGAGAGAAGTGTAACTAAGGACATCTATATTCACACAAGTGGAGAGAAGTGTAACTAAGGGCACCCATATTCACAGAAGTCGAGAGAAGTGTAAGCAAGGGCACCCATATTCACACAAGTTGAAAGAAGTGTAACTAAGGGCACCCATATTCACACAAGTTGAAAGAAGTGTAAGCAAGGGCATCTATATTCACACAAGTGGAGAGAAGTGTAACTAAGGGCACCCATATTCACACAAGTGGAGAGAAGTGTAACTAAGGACACCCATATTCACATAACTAAAAAGAAGTGTAAGCAAGCCCCCCCAATATTCCCACATAAAAACAAAATTAAAAAAGCCACTCTATTCAGAGTGACTTTTAATATATAGGTATTACATATGGGAACTATGTCCGCCAACCATAACCCAATAAGTACCGATTACTACTAATAAAGTAATAATTACTGCGAATAGTACTTTGAAGGCTGTTGCACGTCCATCTGGTCCTTCTGTTAAATGCATGAACATTAATAATTGAACTAATGCTTGTATAAATGCAAATCCTATAATAATTGAAGTTCTTACTTGTAGTGACATGCCAGTGTATAACATAACATAAACAGCTAACAACGTAAGTAAAATTGAAAATATTAAACCGACTGTATGCGTAACGACTGTTTTATTCATGATCCACTCACCATCCCTACAAGATAAACTAGTGTAAAGATAAAGATCCATACAACATCAAGGAAATGCCAATATAAGCTTCCGATAAATACTTTTGGTGCATTATGTTCGTTTAATCCACGTGTAGCAATTTGAATTAATACGCCTGTTATCCAGAATACACCTAAAGTAACATGAAGACCATGTGTTCCTAAAAGTATAAAGAATCCAGACCAGAATGATGCTAATTGTGGTGTAACACCTTCATGAACATAATGTGTGAATTCGTATACTTCAAATCCAACGAATCCTGCACCAAGTAATAATGTGATGATCATCCATACCATCATCATTTTGACATTTTCTTTACGCATGTAATGTACACCGATACCACAAGTGTAACTACTTACTAATAAAAGGAATGTCATTATCATTACTAATGGTAATTCAAATAGTTCTGGTGTAGTAAAACCACCGTAAGAACCACTTTTTTGTAATACTAAAAATGTTGCAAATAAAGTACCGAATAACGCAACTTCTGCAGTAAGAAAGACCCAAAATCCGAGTTTGTTTAATTGGCCTGTTTCATTAACAGTATCAATTGTTTTATGTTGTTCATTACTCATCTTTATTGTCCTCCTTTTCCTGTAATTCTTGTTTGCGCAATTCACGTAATTTTGCTTCATTTTCTTCTAATTCTTCAGCATGAATATGGTAACCGTAGTCTTTTTCGAAACTTCTAAATACCATACATGCTAATACGCCTATACCAAAGATAATTGCGGGAATATACGTTTCAAATACTAAGAAGAAACCTCCGAATAGGAAACATACTGCCATCCAGAAACCAACGTGTGTATTATTTGGCATATGAATATCTTTATAGTCATGATCATCAAGATAGTGTTTACCATTTTGCTTCATTTCTACAAATGTTTCAGTATCATACCATTTTGGTGTGATTGCAAAGTTGTAATGTGGTGGCATTGCTGAAGCAGTAGCCCATTCTAATGTTCTACCTAAACCGTTCCAGTTGTCACCATTTGCTTCACGTTTAGCTTTACCGTAACTATATACTACGTTCCAAACTAACGCTAAGAATCCTATACCCATCAAGAATGCACCAATTGTTGAGATGAAGTTTAATGAGAACCATCCATCTGATTGCGTGTATTTGTATAAACGACGTGGCATACCATCTAAGCCAAGTAAGAATTGTGGTAAGAAACATAAGTTAAATCCTAGAGTAAATGTCCAGAATAACCATTGATTGATTTTTTCATTTAATTTGTAACCAAACATTTTTGGATACCAGAAAATTAAACCTGCGAAACATGCGAATACAACACCAGCAATAATTACGTAGTGGAAATGTGCCACTAAGAAATACGTATTGTGGTACTGATAGTCTGCAGCTGCCATAGCAAGCATGACACCTGTAACACCACCTAATGTAAAGTTAGGAATGAATGCTAATGAGAATAGCATTGGTGATTCAAAGGAAATTCGTCCTTTATACAAGGTGAATAGCCAGTTGAATATTTTAACACCGGTTGGTACTGCGATTAACATTGTAGTTATTGAGAAGAATGAGTTTACTAATGCACCATTACCCATTGTGAAGAAATGGTGAACCCAAACTAAGAAACTTAAGAATGCAATACCACTTGTTGCCCAGACCATACTTTGATGTCCGAATAAACGTTTTCTAGCAAATGTTGGGATAATTTCTGAATAAATACCGAATGCTGGTAATACAAGTATATATACTTCAGGGTGACCCCAAACCCAGAAAAAGTTAGCCCATAGCATTGGCATACCACCATTAGCTACTTCAAAGAAGCTTGTTCCCATTAAACGGTCGAAAGTCATTAATGCAAGAGCGACAGTTAAAATAGGGAAGGCTAAGATGATTAATAATGATGTAATTAATGTTGTCATTGAGAACATCGGAATTTGCATAAATTTCATAGATTTAGTACGTAATTTTAAGATAGTAACAAAGAAGTTAATACCAGTCATTAACGTACCAATACCAGCAATTTGTATTGCAATTAAATAATAATTGATACCAGTACCTGGACTGAAATCAGTTGCAAGTGGAGCATAGTTTGTCCAACCAGCAGCTGGAGCACCACCAAGTACGAATGAAATATTAAATAATCCCATTCCGGCAGCAAATAACCAGAAACTTAAGTTATTTAACATTGGGAATGCAACATCTCGAGCACCTAATTGTAATGGTACAACAACGTTCATTAAACCAATTAAGAACGGCATAGCCATGAAGATAATCATGATAACACCATGTGTTGTAAAGATTTCATTATAGTGCTGAGATTCTAGTAATGTATTATCTGGTGTCATTAATTGTAGGCGGATAAGAAGAGCATCTACACCACCACGGAAGAACATAATGATTGCAGAAAGAATATACATTACACCGATTTTTTTATGGTCAACTGAAGTTAACCATTCAGTATATAACCATTTCCATTTTTTATAATAAGTTAATCCACCAACGACGCAGATACCTGTTAATACAAGCATGACTTGCGCCATTGTAATCATCCAGTCGCTTTGTACGATAAATTCATTCCATGGAAAATTCATTACTTGTCACCTCCATGGTTTTTATTTGAAGATTGCTCATCTTTCTTTTCATCTTCAGATTTAGCATCTTCTTGGATTTTTTCCATTTCGTCCATATGATGTTTTTCGTCTTTCTTGAAGTCACTATCATATTTTTCATTATTTGGAAGAATCATAGGTTTCATTCCATGACGTTCATAGTTAGGGTTAGTAACAGTTACTTTACGAGCAGGTAATACCGGCTTATCAGTTACGCCTTCACTTTCGTCATAGAAGTTTGGATCTTTTGGTTCATAACGGAAACGTTTAAATGCATGGAAGATATATTCCGGATCTGAAGCCGGATCAACATATGCTAAATGTGTACCGCTATAAGTAAGTTCCTGATTCTGAGTTGTAGGTAAAAGTTGGTGATCGAATGTATCTTGATCAATTGTTTTACGTTTTTGAGATTTTGAAACCCATTTATCGTAGTCTTCTGAACTTACTGAATTTACGTTAAATGTTTGTCTTGAGAAACCTTCACCATTAAAGTTTGAGTTTCTTCCTTTAAATGAACCAGTTTCATTAGCTTGCAATGTCCAATCCATTGTCATGCTTGTCATGGCATATTTCTGTCCACCTAATTGTGGAATCCAGAAACTTGTCATCATATCCATAGATTGCAGTTTGAATAAAACTGGGCGACCTTCTGGAATAGTTACATGATTGACTGTTTCAACCTTTTCATCTGGATAACTAAAGAACCATTTATAACCAGCACTTGTAGCATAAATAACTACTGGATCTTCATCAGATTTAGGTGGTTCTTCATAAGAATAAAGAGATTTAATTGTTGGTACAGCCAGTATCACAAGTATGATAACAGGAATTATAAACCATACTGCTTCTAAGATGAAGTTGTGGTGCATTGTACCAGTTGATTCGTTTTTTGTTTTTCTATATTTTATAATAAATATTAAAAACAAAACTGAGACCAATATGACTATGAAGACCATCATTATAATTGAAAAGATAATTAAGAAACGAGAATCTTCTGCCATCGGGCCTTTGGGGTTTAATACTTCTAAATTTGAACAACCACTAAGTAAAATACCTAATGTTGACATGAGAAGTATTGACTTTAACTTTGCCACGTTTTTTACCTCCCAAATTTTCTATATACCTATATATATGGCTAGACCTCAATTTTAAAGGATTTGTACATATTTACAAGGCTATCAAACGGAGTGTAAGCGTTATAATTTCGAAAAGTATAAAAAAACCTTTGATATGACGGGATTTTACCTAAATGTTAAATTTTTGTGTACATTTTAAAAAGGTTTTTAAATCTATAAAAACAATCAAAAATTAATAAAAACATTGATTTTTCAGCATATTATGAAAAATTAAAATGTAATAAAACTTCAATTATGTATGATAATTTTGCTAATAAAAATAAAACGCTCAATCCGTTAATTTTCGGATTGAGCGTTTTATTTTATTTCACTGTAATTGTTCTTCCTTGAGCAGTGATATGACCATCAGAATCTGACACTGCATATCCAACTTTATATTCACCAGGTTTATTAGTATTTACTTCGCCACTCGTTACTATGTCTGAAGTTAAATCTTTTCCTGATTTGTCTTTAGCTTTTACATCTTTTAAAAGGTCGAAATCTTCACCTTTTTTAACTGTAGTATCTTTGACACCTGACATTTCTGGATTAGGTGCTAATTCAGCATCGTTTACGTAAACTCCGCGTTTATATGTGTAGTAATAACCATCAGAATCTTTAACATGATAAGTTATATATTGTAAGCCAGTTTTTGAAGTGTCAATATCACCTTTAACTGAAACTTTATCAGTTATGTCGCCATCTTTTTTATCTACACCTTTAACACCTTTCATTGGGTCAAAGTGATCACCTTGGTATACTAAGTCTTTAGTAGGTACCGTAATAAGAGGCATATTGTCATCTAAATTTTTAGTTGAAGTCTTTTTATTAGAAGCTACTTCAGCTTTAGATTTGTCTTTATCATCAGTCGCTTTATCTTTTGTTCCATTTAAAGAACCTTCTTTTACTACATAAACATAATGCCATTTAGTTCGATATCCACCATCAGAATCCGTAACTTTATACTGTACTTTGTATTTGCCTAATTTAGAAGTATCTACATCACCAGTAACTTTAATCTTGTTAGTTAAGTCACCGTCTTCTTTATCATATGCTTTAATTCCCTTTAATGAATCATAATCGCTACCTTTTTCAACAACGTCTCCTTCAACACCTTTAATTTGTGGCAGACTATTGCTAGTAGCACTTGCAGTTAAAGAAGGTGTAACTAATGATGCTGATACACCAAGAACTGTTAATGATTGTAATATTTTATTCATCATAATTATGTACTCCTTTGTTGTAAACTATAAGAAAAGAATAACACGACTCGTGCATCAATTCCTTATTATTTAAAATATTATCGCAATGTTGTCACATTTACATCGACCTTTAGACCGATTTCAATTATCAAGGAGTATAAAGTGTTTCTTTTAGAGTATTTTTGGGGATAATATCACTTAAATAATATTTATCTAAAGTAAGAAGATATTCATTTAAAGCATGATTAAGTGCACCTTGTAATCCACAATTTAATGCGATAGGGCAAGTATTAGTTTCCATATTAAAGCATTCTACTAATTCAAAGTGATCTTCTGTTAAACGCACAAGTTTCCCGATATTTATATCTCGAGGTGACTTGTTGAGAATAATTCCGCCATTTCTTCCTCTTATAGATTTTAAATAGCCTAATTTTACGAGTTGATGAACTACTTTAGTTAAATGGTTTTTAGAAATCCCATAAAAATTCGCAATCTCTTCTATTTGAGATTGTTTATTCTGTTGAGCAAGATACATAAGCACGCGCAACGAATAGTCCGTATATTGGGTGAGCTTCATAAAGTTCAGCCTCCTTTTAATATATTAATTATACTTAATATTGTATGTAAAAAACAATGATTCAATTTATGTTTTATGGATAAGTGACAATTTTGTAAACTATTGCAAAATTTGTTGAAAAACATTGTGAAATTTTTTACAATTAAAGATGTATTTAAAATATATCTTTTAGAGGGGGATTCTGATGTTATCAGAACAAACTAAAGAAATCGTCAAACAAACAGTACCTGTGTTAGAAGAACACGGAAATGAAATTACAAAAGTATTTTATGAAAGAATGTTTGAAGCACACCCAGAATTATTAAACATATTTAATAAATCAAATCAAAAACAAGGTAAACAACAAACAGCATTAGCACAAACAGTATTAGCAGCAGCTAAACATATTGATCATTTAGAAGCAATCGTACCTAATGTGAATCAAATCGCACATAAACATCGTGCATTACAAGTAAAAGAAGAACATTATCCTATAGTTGGAGAATTTCTTTTAAAAGCAATTAAAGAAGTACTAGGTGATGCAGCAACAGATGATATTATGAATGCCTGGGAAGAAGCATATGGTGAAATAGCTGGCGTATTCATTCAAATGGAAAAAGCAATGTATGAACAAGCAGCTTGGGAAGATTTTAAATCATTTAAAATTACTAATATTGAAGACCAAGGTACTTCAATGAAATCATTTGAAGTAGAACCAGAAGAGAATATTAAAGTACCAGATTTAGTAGCTGGTCAATATATTACTGTTCGTATTAAACCTACAAATGACGAGAATTTAGCGTTAAGACATTATTCAATTTATTCTGTTAAAAATGATGGCAAAATTAGATTTGCAGTTAAAAAAGAAGGATTCGGTGAGAAAAAAGGACTAGTATCACACGACCTACACAATAGCTACTCAGTTGGAGATACAATAGAAATTTCAGCTCCAGCAGGTGATTTCAAAGTAGAATCAGCAGATGACAAAAAAATATTACTATTATCTTCAGGAGCAGGCGTTACACCAATGTTAGCTATGTTAGAAGATGAAGGATATAAAGGCAAAGAAGTTCATTTCGTACACGTTAACGAATCAGAAAAAGATGTGCCTTTCAAAGACGAAATTGCTGCATTAAATGCAATGAATAATAATGTTAAAGTAACTTATCACTTAAAAGAAAGAGATGGTTACTTAACAAGTGACGAACTAAAAGCATGGATCGATAAAGATGTAGATATTTATTTATGTGGTGGTATAACATTTATGGATACAATTTTTGATGAGTTAAGCAAATTAAACATCGATCAATCAGATGTACATTTCGAACCATTCGGTCCAAAAATGAGTATTACAAACGTATAAATTTTATGAAGTATATCGTGTGATTCAGGAAAAATCTGAAATAAACACGAAGACTGATAAAAATATCTGACAATAAAATTAAAATAGGCTGGGACAATTAATTGTCCCAGCCTATTTTAATATATTTTTTTATTCTATTCCGTTTTTCCATTTTTCAGCTAGTAATGTATTATTTAACACCATAGTAATTGTAAGGGGACCAACGCCACCAGGTACAGGTGTAATTGCGCCAGCTACTTCTTTAACGGCTTCGAAATCTACATCACCTTTAAGTTTACCGTCATCATCTGGTGTGTTACCTACATCAATAATGACTGCTCCTGGTTTAACTAAATCTTTAGTTACGAGATGTACATTTCCTACTGCACTAACGATTACATCAGATTGTTTTAATACTTCTTCAGTATTCGTTGATTTAGAATGTAACAACGTAACTGTTGCGTCTTGATCAGTTAATAATTTACTAACAGGTTGACCTACGATATGACTTCTACCAATTACAGCTACGTTTTTACCTTTTAAATCTATTTCTGCATGTTTTAAAATTTCCATAATTCCTAATGGAGTACATGGAACAAATGTACGTTCACCAGTGTATAACCTACCAATATTAATTGGGTTAAAACCATCTACATCTTTTTCAGGGTTAATTGCTTCTAATACTTTAGATTCTGAAACTTGTTTAGGTAGTGGTACTTGCACTAAAATTCCACTCACAGAATCATCATTATTTAATCTGTCTAGCTCGTTTAACACTTCTTCTTCTGTTGATGATTCATCCATGTGTATGATCTCAGATATCATACCAATCTTTTCGGCTGCTTTCTTTTTCGAATTAACATAGCTTTTACTAGCACCGTCATTACCTACTAATATTACAGATAATTTTGGTACGATGTTATGCTTTTTTAATTTTTCTACTTCACTTTGAAGATCTGCTCTATACGCCTTCGCTATTTCTCTACCGTCTAATATCTTAGCTACCATGAAAATTGCCTCCTAAATAATAAATCGAACTTTAATGATGTTTACAATACGAATTATCCCTTTAATACGAACATAAATCAATAATTTTTATAAAAAATATAGAAAATGTTCGTTTTTCCATTGAAAATAGCATTATCAATTGTTATGCTATATCTGTAATATACACAATAAAAGTTAAATATTTCAACTATTTGAAAGGGTGACCTACATGAAAGTGGCAGTAATAATGGGTAGTTCTTCAGATTGGCCAATTATGAAAGAAGCATGTGACATGCTGGATTACTTTAGCATTCAATATGAAAAAAAGGTTGTATCTGCGCATAGAACACCATTAGAAATGGTTGATTTTGCTAAAAATGCTACTAGTCAAAACATCGATATTATTATCGCTGGAGCAGGAGGAGCTGCACATTTACCAGGAATGGTAGCGTCGTTAACAACAGTTCCGGTTATAGGTGTACCAATTGAATCGAAAAGTTTAAAAGGCATGGACTCATTATTATCTATAGTACAAATGCCAGGTGGAATACCTGTTGCAACTACAGCTATTGGTAAAGCAGGTTCTAAAAATGCTGGAATATTAGCAGCAAGAATGATTGGTATGACGGATGAAGATGTTAGAAAACAATTAGTGAATTATGAAAAAAGTTTAGTCGATAAAGTGGAGGAAATGCAAAATGACTTATTATAACCTCGAAACTGGTGACATGATAGGTATTGTGGGTGGCGGACAATTAGGTAAAATGATGGCACAATCTGCACAAAGAATAGGATTTAAAGTAGCAATACTTGATCCTGATGAGAATTGTCCTGCACAATTTGTCGCTCATGAATTTATAAATGCGGATTATTCAAATGAAGACGCACTTAATCAATTAGGTGAAATCTCGAAAGTAGTAACTTATGAATTTGAAAATATAGATGCACAACAATTAAAAACACTTTCCAATAATTATAATATTCCTCAAGGAAGTGAAACTGTTGCTTTATTACAAGATAGATTAACTGAAAAACAAACATTAGAAAGCGCTAATGTAAACATTGTACCGTTTTTAGAGGTTAATCACGCTCAAGACTTGAATAAAGCGATTGAAACAATAGGCTTCCCTTTTATTATCAAGACGCGCTTTGGTGGTTATGACGGAAAAGGTCAACTTGTTATTCATTCTAATAATGATTTAGATGAAGCGAGAAATCTAATTGCCAATACACCATGCGTAGTTGAAAAATATCTCCCTCTTTATAAAGAAGTATCCATAACAGCAACTCGTGATATTTATGATCAAACTGTTTATTTTCCACTACAAGAAAACGAACATAGGGATCAAATACTATATAAGACAATTGTTCCAGCTCGTGTAGACCTTGAAGAACAAGCTATAGATGAAGTGAAGAAGATAATGACTAAAGTTCACTTTATCGGTACTTTCACTGTGGAATTTTTTGTAACAAATGATTTGAAATTATATGTTAATGAAATTGCACCAAGACCACATAACTCAGGGCATTACTCTATTGAAGCTTGTGACTATTCCCAATTTGATACACATGTACTTGCAGTTGCAGGTTGGCATTTACCGAAAAAAATTAATTTATTGCAACCAGCCATTATGATGAACTTATTAGGACAAGATGTCTCAAATTTAAAAAATGAATTTTATAAACATCCAGATTGGCATGTTCACATTTACGGTAAGAAAATTAATAAAATTAATCGAAAAATGGGGCACATTAGCAAGCTATCACTTGATCTAGATAAGGATGAATTAACATTTAATCAAACTTTTGAAGGGCGGAACAAGTAACATGTCATTACTTTATGAAGGTAAAGCAAAAAGAGTATTTAATACAGAACAAGAAGGCATTTTGAGAATTGAATATAAAGATGAAGTCACAGCAGGTAATGGTGCTAAAAAGGATGAAATGATTGGTAAAGGTAGATTAAACAATCTAATTACTTCTAAAATTTTTGGAATATTGAAACAAAAAGGTGTATCAAGTCACTTTATAGAGCAAATATCAGATACTGAACAACTTGTTAAATCTGTAGATATCTTTCCATTAGAAGTAGTAGTTCGTAACGTAGCTGCTGGATCCATTTGTAAAAGGTTAGGATTTGAAAAAGGTCATACATTTAAACAACCATTATTAGAATTATTTTATAAGAAGGATGAGTTAAATGATCCTCTTATCACAGATGATCATGTCGCTTTGCTTAATATCGCATCGACAGAACAACTTTCTACTATTAAAGATGAAGCTTTAAAAGTTAATGAAGTGTTAAGTAAAGTAATGAATGAGATGAATTTAATATTGGTCGATTATAAAATCGAATTTGGCATTACAAAAGATGGTCAAATTTTATTAGCTGATGAAATATCCCCAGACACTTGTAGAATTTGGGATAAAGAAACAAAAGAAAACTTTGATAAAGATGTATATAGAGAAGATACGGGATCATTAATCGATACTTATGAAACTTTTTATAAAAAATTGGAGGAACTATAAATGAAGAAGATTGAATTGCATATCACATTACAAGGACAAGTATTAGACACACAAGGACAAGCATTAAATAGAGCTGTGCATGATTTAGGATATGAGCAAGTGAATGATATTAGAGTAGGTAAAGTTATTTATATGACTGTCGATGAAACAGATGAAAATACAATCAAAAATGTTGTAAATACATTAAGTGAAAAACTATTTGCCAATACTGTAATCGAAGAATATAGCTTTAAAATTCTAGAAGATAAGGAGAACGCGTAATGAAATTAGCTGTATTAGTATTTCCAGGATCTAATTGCGATCGTGATATGTTTAATGCTGCTAAGCGTTCCGGTGTTGATGCAGCATATGTAGATTATAGAGAAACAACTCTTGAAGGATTTGATGGGGTCTTAATACCTGGTGGATTTTCATTTGGTGATTATTTGAGATCTGGTGCGATGGCTCGTGTTGCTCCAATTATTAATGAAGTAAAAAGACTTGCTAGTGAAGGTAAACCTGTACTAGGTGTTTGTAATGGATTTCAAATCTTAACTGAAGTTGGGCTATTACCTGGTGCCTTACTACATAACGATAGTCATTTATTTGTTAGTAGAAATGAGCATTTAACAATTGTAAATAATGAAACTAAATTTACGAACCTATATAAAAAAGATGAAACAGTTGTTTATCCTGTTGCTCATGGTGAGGGTCATTATTATTGTACTGATGATGTTTATAATGAACTTGTAGAAAATAACCAAATTATATTAACTTATAATGACAATCCAAACGGCTCATATAAAGATATTGCGGGCATAATAAATAAGGAAGGTAATGTTTGTGGTATGATGCCACACCCAGAACGTGCAATGGAAACATTACTTGGATCAGATAGCGGTGTCAAATTATTTCAATCTATGATCGAAAGTTGGAGGGAACAACATGTCTAAGTTTTTAGAACCAAGTATAGAAGAAATTGAAAAAGAATATTTATATAAAGATATGGGCCTAACAGATGAAGAATATCAAAAAGTGATAACTATATTAGGTAGAAAACCTAATTTCACAGAGATTGGAATCTTTTCTGTTATGTGGAGCGAGCATTGTTCTTATAAACATTCTAAGCCATTCTTAAAACAATTCCCGACTTCTGGAGAACATGTATTGATGGGACCAGGTGAAGGTGCTGGTGTTGTTGATATTGGTGACAATCAAGCGGTAGTGTTCAAAGTAGAATCACATAATCATCCTTCAGCAATTGAACCTTATCAAGGTGCAGCCACTGGTGTCGGAGGTATAATTCGTGACATCGTATCTATCGGTGCGAGACCAATTTCATTATTAAATAGTTTGAGATTTGGCGAATTATCAAGTAAGACGAATCGTAGACTGTTTAGTGGTGTAGTAAAAGGTGTGGGTGGATACGGAAACTGTATCGGTATTCCAACAGTAGCTGGTGAAATTGAATTTGATGGTCGTTACGATGGTAATCCACTTGTAAACGCGATGTGTGTCGGTATTATCGAACACGATAAAATCCAAAAAGGTACTGCTAAAGGAATAGGCAATCCTGTTATATATGTTGGATTAAAAACTGGCAGAGATGGTATACATGGAGCAACATTTGCATCAGAAGAATTAAGTGAAGCATCTGAAAGCAAAAGACCATCTGTCCAAATAGGTGATCCTTTCGTAGGTAAAAAATTAATGGAAGCAACTTTAGAAGCGATAACATATCCAGAATTAGTTGGAATTCAAGATATGGGAGCTGCAGGTTTAACTTCATCATCTTCAGAAATGGCAGCTAAAGGTGAAAGTGGTATTCATTTACATTTAGAAAAAGTACCAACACGAGAAGAGGGCATATCTCCTTACGAAATGATGCTATCTGAAACACAAGAACGTATGCTCTTAGTAGTTGAAAAAGGAACTGAACAAAAATTCTTAGATTTGTTTGAACATCATGAATTAGATTCAGCAGTAATTGGAGAAGTAACGGATACTAATAGATTTGTATTATCTTATGAGGACGAAGTTTATGCTGATATTCCAGTTGAACCTTTAGCTGATGAAGCGCCAGTATATATTTTAGAAGGAGAAGCTAAAGAACACCATAAAGATGCAAATCAATATGATCATATTGATGTTGAAGATGTGTTTACTAAACTTATTAACCATCCAACGATTGCATCTAAGCATTATGCTTATGACCAATATGATCAGCAAGTTGGAGCAAATACTATCATTAAACCAGGTATTAGCGCTGGTGTTGTAAGAGTAGAAGGTACAAATAAAGCAATTGCGTCAACAATTGATGGAGAAGCAAGATATGTTTATAACAATCCATATGAAGGCGGAAAAATGGTTGTAGCAGAAGCATACAGAAATCTTATTTCTGTAGGTGCAAAACCTTTAGCGATGACAGATTGTTTAAATTATGGTTCTCCAGAAAAGAAAGAAATCTATCAACAATTAACAGATTCTACACGAGGTATGGCTGAAGCATGTGAAGCTTTAAATACACCAGTCGTTTCAGGAAACGTCTCTTTATATAATGAAACGAAAGGAACTTCAATTTTCCCAACACCAGTAGTTGGAATGGTTGGATTAATTGAAGATGTTAATTATTTAAATGATTTTGAGCCAAAAGTTAATGAACGCATATATATAGTTGGAGAAACTAATAACGATTTCGGTGGAAGTCAAATCGAAAAATTATTATATACAGAAGTAAACCATGAATCAAGCTCAATTGATTTAAATGCAGAAGTTAAACGTGGCGAACAAATTAAAGAAGCAATTAATGCAGGCACGGTTTCTCATGTCCAAGCAATTGGAAAAGGTGGTATAGCTATTAGTTTAGCAAAAATATCAACACACTTTAATTTAGGATTAGATGTAAATGTACCAGTTTCAAATGCACAGTTATTTAGTGAAACACAAGGTCGATATATTTTAATCGCTAAAGAAGAACAAATAGTAGAAATTGATGGTGCGGTTGAAATAGGTAAAGTAACTAACGATGCTCAATTTACATTAACGAATGATTCATCTCAAATTAAATATGATGTATCTACTTTGGATGAACAGTTGAAGGGAGCTATAACGCAATGCATGAAATCAAGAGTTTAAATGAAGAATGTGGTGTGTTTGGCATTTGGAATCATCCAGAATCTGCACAATTAACTTATATGGGACTTCACAGTTTACAACATAGAGGTCAAGAAGGCGCAGGAATTGTTTCTTCAAATGGACTGGAGCTTAAAGGTGAAAGAGGTTTAGGATTGCTAACAGATGCGATTTCTGATGTTCAATTAGAAACTTTTAAAGGTAATCAACATGCGATTGGTCATGTAAGATATGCGACATCAGGAAATAAAGGTATTGAAAATATTCAACCTTTTTTATATCACTTTTATGATATGAGTGTAGGCGTTTGTCATAATGGGAATTTGGTCAATGCCCAAAGTTTACGTATTGAGTTAGAAAAGGAAGGCGCAATTTTTCATTCTTCATCTGATACAGAAGTCATTATGCATCTTATTAGAAGAAGTAAAGCACCTACTTTTGAAGAAGCACTAAAAGAAAGCTTAAACATTATAAAAGGTGGATTTACGTTCGCATTATTAACTAAAGATGCACTTTATGGAGCAGTAGATCCAAATGCAATAAGACCTTTAGCAGTAGGTAGAATGAAAACAGGTGCTTATATTATTGCAAGTGAAACATGTGCAATCGATGTTCTTGGCGCAGAGTTTATTAGAGATATACATGCTGGGGAATTTATTGTCATTAATGATGATGGTATAAGAGTTGAGTCTTATACAAAAGACACGACAACTGCAATTTCAGCTATGGAATATATTTATTTTGCTAGACCAGATTCTACAATAGCAGGTAAAAACGTACATGCTGTTCGTAAAGAGTCAGGTAAAAAACTAGCCCAAGAAAGTCCTGTTGTTAATGCAGATATGGTTATTGGTGTTCCTAATTCATCTCTTTCAGCAGCATCTGGATTTGCAGAAGAAAGCCACTTACCTTATGAAATGGGTCTAGTTAAAAATCAATATGTAGCTAGAACATTTATCCAACCAACTCAAGAATTACGTGAACAAGGTGTCCGTGTTAAATTATCAGCTGTAAAAGATATCGTACATGGAAAAAATATTGTGCTTGTTGATGATTCAATTGTTAGAGGAACTACAAGTAAGAGAATTGTGAAGATGTTAAAGGATGCTGGGGCAAATGAAATACATGTTCGAATTGCTTCACCTGAATTTATGTTTCCTAGTTTTTATGGGATTGATGTTTCGACGTCTTCAGAATTAATATCTGCTAATAAATCACCTGAGGAAATTAGAGATTATATTGGTGCAGATTCATTATCATATTTATCTGTTGATGGGTTAATTCATTCAATAGGTTTAGATAAAGATGTTCCATATCATGGTCTTTGTGTTGAAAGTTTTACAGGAGACTATCCTGCAGGGCTATATGATTATGAAGAGAGATATTATGAAAATTTAAGTCCACGTCAAAAGGCTTATCTAGAAAATAACAAACAATACTTTGATAAAGAGGGTAATCTTAATGTCGAAAGCATATAAAGCATCTGGTGTAGATATAGAAGCGGGCTATGAAGCGGTAAATAGAATGAAGTCTCATGTACAAAGTACGATGAGAAAAGAAGTACTAGGTGGATTAGGTGGATTTGGTGCAGCATTTGATTTGTCTCAATTAAATATGAAGAAACCCGTTTTAGTATCGGGTACTGATGGTGTAGGCACTAAACTGAAATTGGCTATTGATTATAATAAACACGACACGATAGGTATTGATGCAGTGGCGATGTGTGTTAATGATATATTGACGACTGGTGCTGAACCTTTATATTTTCTTGATTATATTGCAACAAATAAAGTAGAACCAGAAACAATTGAAGCAATCGTATCTGGAGTATCTGTAGGTTGTAAAGAAACTAATTGTGCGTTAATTGGTGGAGAGACTGCAGAAATGGGTGAAATGTATCATCAAGGTGAATATGATATTGCTGGTTTTTGTGTTGGAGCGGTTGAAAAAGATGATTACATCGATGGAAGTAATGTTGATGAAGGTGACATTATAATCGGAATAACATCTAGTGGTATACATTCTAATGGATATAGTCTTGTAAGAAATTTAATTAAAGAAAGTAAAATCAATTTAAATGATCAATTTGATGAAAATAGAACATACTTAGAAGCGTTTCTTGAACCAACTAAACTATACGTTAAACCAGTACTTTCAGTATTAGATAAAGTGAAAGTGAAGGGTATGTCGCATATTACTGGTGGAGGCTTCATAGAGAATATTCCTAGAGCTATTCCAAATGATAAAGATGCTGAAATAGATGTTAGTACATATAAAGTACCTCAAATATTTGAGTGGCTAAAAAATCAAGGAAATATTGAAGCTTCAGAAATGTATAATGTATTTAATATGGGTATTGGATTTGTTCTAATTGTTAATAAAGAAGACCAAGAAGAAACATTGAATATTTTAAAACAACATAATGAAGAAGCTTTCGTTATTGGTGGAATTACAAATGGAACTGGAGAGGTCAATATATCGGGGGTTCAATCATGATTAAAATTGCAGTATTTGCTTCAGGAAATGGTTCAAACTTCGAAAAAATTATGGAAAACATTGAAGCAGGATATTTAAACCATATTGAGGTTACTGCTTTATATACAGATAATCCGAATGCTTTTTGTATTGAAAGAGCAAGACGGTTTAATTTACCAGTATATATTATTGATCCAAAAACTTATGACGATAAAAAAGAATATGAAGAAGCACTGTTAACGAAATTATCACAAGATAGAGTGAGCTGGGTTATTTTAGCAGGTTATATGAGAATTGTAGGACCAACACTATTGAAACAATATGAAGGTAAAATGTTGAATATTCATCCTTCTATTTTACCGAGTTTTCCTGGTAAAGATGCTGTTGGACAAGCACTTGATTATGGTGTGCGTGTCACAGGTGCAACTGTACATTATGTTGATAGTGGTATGGATACTGGTAAAATAATTGATCAATTAAGTTGTTCTGTATATCCAGACGATACAAGAGAAACATTGCAATTAAGAATACAAAACTTGGAATACGAATTATACCCACGTGTCATAAAAGAAATCATTCAATAAAGGAGTCTTTACAAAATGAAGAATGCAATATTAAGTGTTTCAGATAAAACAAATATAGTGGAATTTGCAAGTAAACTTATAGAAAATGGTTATAAAATATATTCAACAGGTGGCACTAAAAAAGCACTAGAAGATGCGAAAGTTGAAGTTTATTCCGTTTCTGATTTAACACATTTTCCTGAAATAATGGATGGAAGAGTAAAAACTTTACATCCAGGTGTACATGGTGGGATTCTTGCAAATCGTTCTATACCTGAACATTTATCAGCATTGAAAGAACAAGATATCGATTTAATTGATCTAGTTGTTGTAAACTTATATCCATTTAAAGAAACAATCAAAAAAGACAATGTCACCGAAGATGAAGCGATTGAAAACATAGATATTGGCGGACCAACAATGTTAAGAGCTGCTGCAAAGAACTTTAAATTTGTAACTACAGTAGTTGACCCGGAAGATTATAACGAAGTCATTGATCGTATTGAAAATAATAAACTTGATGAAACATATCGCAAATCTTTAATGGTTAAAGTATTTAAACATACAAATGATTATGACAAAACAATTGTTGAGTTTTTCGCAAATGAATCTGAACAATTAAGATATGGTGAGAATCCTCAACAAAGTGCGACATTTGTAAAAACGTCAAACGAAACAAACACATTAGCTGGTGCTAAACAATTACACGGTAAAGCATTAAGCTTTAACAATATTAAAGATGCTGATGCAACTTTATCACTTATTAAAAAATTCGAACAACCAGCTGCAGTAGCTGTTAAACACATGAATCCATGTGGAGTAGGTGTAGGAGAAACAATCGAAGAAGCTTATGATTACGCATATGAAGCGGATTCTCAATCTATATTCGGTGGAATTGTTGCATTAAACAGACCAGTTACTAAAAAACTAGCGGAATTATTACATTCAATTTTCTTAGAAGTTGTAATTGCACCAAGCTTTGAAAAAGAAGCTTTGGAAGTATTGACTAAAAAGAAAAATATTAGATTGTTAGAAATTAATATGACAGAAACAAAAGATGAACAAGAATTTGTTTCTGTATCTGGCGGTTACTTAGTACAAGATAAAGACAATGCTGTTATATCTAGAGATGAGATGAAAGTTGTAACTGATGTTGAACCTACAGAAGCGCAATGGAAAGCTTTAGAATTATCATGGAAAGTTGTACGTTCAGTAAAAAGTAATGCAATTGTACTTGCAAACGACCACCAAACTGTCGGTGTAGGAGCGGGTCAAATGAATAGAGTAGGTTCTGCAAAAATAGCAATTGATAGAGCAATCGAAATGAATGACAATGTTGCTTTAGCGTCTGATGGATTTTTCCCAATGGGAGATTCAGTTGAAACAGCTGCAAAAGCTGGAATTAAGACAATCATTCAACCTGGTGGCTCAATTAAAGACCAAGATTCAATTGATATGGCTAATAAATATGGAATCAGTATGGTATTTACTGGTATGAGACACTTTAAACATTAGGAGGTCAATATGAAAGTACTTGTTATAGGATCGGGTGGAAGAGAGCATGTATTAGCTAAAAAATGTAGTACTTCAGAGTTAGTTGATAAAGTATTTGTTATTCCAGGAAACGATGCGATGACTGAAGTAGCTACAATAGTTTCAGATATAGATGAAACAGATCATAAATTAATTAGAGATTTTGTTGTAAAGCACGAAATTGAATGGGTAATTATTGGACCAGAACAACCATTAATTGATGGGTTAACAGATGAATTAGAACAGACCAATGCTAAAGTGTTTGGACCTAATAAACAAGCTGCTCAATTAGAAGGTTCAAAAGAATTTGCAAAAAAAATCATGGAAAAATATAATATTCCAACTGCTGAATATCAAACTATTACGGATAAAGATAAAGCAAAAAAATATGTTGAACAATGTAAAATTCCAATAGTGCTTAAAAAAGATGGATTAGCTGCTGGAAAAGGGGTAATTGTTGCATTAACACGTGATGAGGCTAGAGAAGGTGTTGAGACTTTATATCAAACTCAAAATGAAAAAGTTGTTTTTGAAGAATTTCTTGATGGTGAAGAATATTCAGTTATGACGTTTGTGAATAATGAGTTTGCAGTTCCATTCGATTGTATCGCTCAAGATCATAAACGTGCATATGATGGTGACATAGGTCCAAATACAGGTGGTATGGGAGCATATTGCCCAGTTCCTCATATATCTGACTACATCTTAAAAGAAACTAACGAAAAAATAGCACAACCTATTGCAGACGCTTTAGTAAGCGAAGGAATAAACTATTTCGGATTAATCTATATAGGTGCTATATTGACTGAAGATGGTCCAAAAGTAATAGAATTTAATGCAAGATTTGGTGATCCAGAAGCACAAGTACTCCTAACTAGATTGGACTCTGATTTTATAGAAATTTTAGAAAAAGTTTATAAAAAAGAACCTATCACGCTTGAGTGGAAAGATGAAAGTGTAGTGGGTGTAGTACTTGCCTCTAAAGGTTATCCAGGATCCTATGACAAAGGTCATTTAGTTGAAGGACTTGAAGACTTAAATCAATATTTTGTTAGTGCTTTGAAAAAGAATGACAAAGGGCAATATGAGAACAATGGTGGTCGAGTTATGATAGCTATCGGTATGGGTGATGATATAGAATCAGCTCAACAAGATGCTTATAACCAAGTTAGTAAAATTAAAAGTAATCAGTTGTTTTATAGAAAAGACATCGCACATAAAGCTATAAAAGCTAATAAGTAAATAACTTGGATATAAATGTCTTAGAAATTTAAAAAGAGCAGAAATTCATTATTAAAATTGAATTTCTGCTCTTATTTTTTATGAAAATCATTGTGGCAACTATAGACTTTGTTGGCATTTTTTTATGCGCATGCTTTCCGCGGGCATGTTCTCAGCCTGTAGTCTTCGAATCATGCTTTTCCCGCAGGAGTCAGCGCTAAAAAATGCCAAATATTAATTAAATATTTATAATATAGTTGGAATTTATTCAAGAGTTGATTTTATGTTCAATAAATATATTTATTAAATCAAAAAACTAAACTTATAAATTTAAGTTTAGTTTGACTACAGTCCGAAGTAACACTTAGAGCTACCATATTTCTATATAAAAATAGTTGTTGAGAGTGATTTTGTAAAGTGCGGACGCCTGAGGGAATAGTATGCGTGAGAGACTACAGGCTCGAGCCATACCCCTAGGCAAGCATGCACGTACAAAATCGTAATATAAAAAATAAGCATATCACTGTAAACTTTAAAAATCGGTTAAGTGATATGCTTATTTATTTTGAGTTAGGATTTATGTCCTAAGCATTTTTACATTGCGTTATACTTCATTCTTTTGGGAAAGGTATGGTCAAATATAACGCAATGTTATCTAATATCAGAAATGCTTGTTATGGGTATATAAATACTTAATAAGTACGCAACAACTACAAGCAAAATCGTCATTAGAACAAAATATAAATCTTTCATTGTAATAGGTACTTTATAATAGTAAGTTCTTTTTTGATTCGTAAATCCTTTCGCTTCCATTGCCACAGCTAATCTATGAGACTTTCTAATGCTTTGACTTAAAGTAGGTATAAGCAAATGATTTACCCATTTCAATCCTTTACGATTACTTTTGTCTATAACTGAATACCTCATTTTTAAAGCTTGTCTTAATTGCATAAATGAACTAAACATAATTGGTATCAATCTAATTGAAGCCATAAAAGCATAAGCAATTTTAGGTTTTAACTTTAAATGTTGCATGAAACTGTAAAATACGAAAATAATTTGAGAAGTAAAAGGAATGACCATCCCATAAAATGAAATGACGAGTGTACGCATTGTTACATGTAAACCTCTTAGTAAACTCTCATTTGTTATATGAATGATCCCTAACTGAAATATAGTATTATCTCCTTCACCATAAAAAATCATAAACAAAGAAGAAGTAAATCCAAAGAATAATGTAATCATAATTATAATGAGAAGGGGTAACCATTTAACACCACTCATTATAATTAAATAAATAAACATTATAAGGGTTAAATAAATCATGAAATCAAAATCATGAATAAATATAGCAAAGAAAAATAATACTATACCTAATAAAAGTTTGGTTAAAATATTTACATCATCTATAAAAGTAGAATATTTTTTCCAATTAGTTAACATGTGATTCACCACCGTTAACGTCTAATTGATGATTGTTAATGACTAATGTTCTTGTAGCATATCTTTCTATTATTTCATTTTCATGCGTGATCATTAATATAGTTTGTCCTTTGCGAACTCTTTCATGAAATAACTTGATAAGTTCAAAAGTATTATGACTATCCAAACCAAATGTTGGTTCGTCTAATAAAATAATTTCTGAATTAGTACTTAATGCTGTTGCTACACTTAAACGTTTCTTTTGGCCAATAGATAGTTCAAAAGGATGTTGGTCTTTAACATGATACAAGTTTAAAAGATTTAACATTTCATTAGTTTTTTCAATTGCGGTTTCTTTGTCTTGAAAAGCAAAATTGATAAATATTTCATTAAAGACAGATATTTCTATAAACTGCAATTCTGGGTTTTGATAGACAAAGTACATATGTTTAGATGCATCTTTAACTTTTTTTAATTGTTTATTCTTATATTTAACTTGTCCATTATATTTTATAAGTTGCATTATACTTTCTAAGAATGAAGTCTTACCAGAACCGTTTTGTCCTGTAAGCCCAATCCATTCACCACTATTAATAGTTAAGTTATCTATTGTAAAAAGTTTTCTGTTACTTCTTAAAATATCTAAATCTTTAATTGTTAATAAAGTTTCTTGTGCGGAAGATTTATTTTTTAATTGAGGTGCATAATTCCAAGAAAGTGGATGCCATACACCATACTGATTTAAAATATCTATATGATTTTCCAATATATCAGATGGAGTACTATCGTGTGTGATTTGTCCTTGTTCATTCATAACAATCACTCTATCGACAAAATTCCAAATATAATCAACTTTATGTTCTACAATTACAACAGTTTGATCTTTCCAATGTTGCATTATTAAGTCCCAAAGTTGCGTTGTAGACTGATGATCGAGCATAGCTGTCGGTTCATCTAGAAATAATGTTTGAGAATTTTGTAATAATATAGAAGCAATAGCTAATTTTTGTTTCATACCACCACTTAAACGGTTGATTTTTAACGAGGCATCAGCATTTAAATTCACTTTATTCATTGCTTCATTAATCATTCCATCCATCTCTTTTGGATCTACATTCATATTTTCAAGTACGAAAGCTAATTCTTCTTTAATCTCAGGCATACAAAATTGTGTATCAGGATCTTGAAAAACAACTCCTGGAAGTGTGTCGATAGTTATAGAATCAAGTTTCATTGGAATATCCAATGACCTAGGTATAATGCCGTTTAATACATTTAGTAATGTACTTTTTCCTGAACCACTTGGTCCTAATAACAGTACTTTCTCTTTATCATTAATTTGAATATCTAAATTTTTAAATATAATGCGTTCATCGTCTGGGTATTTAAGTCTTAAATTTTTTAGTGATAACAATTGGTTAACTCCTATAGTAAGTCATAGTCTTTTTTAGATGCAGGTCTAAATAGTTTAGTGACGCCAGTCTGATCAAGCGCTCTTACAATTGCATATCCTAAAGCGCCGCCTACAATAGCACCACTTAAAATTCTAATTGTGAACATCAAAATTACATTCCATAATGCAACATCACTTAAATAATTATAAAACCAATCAATCGGTAACGTAATAATACCTGCCAACATTCCGGCAACAATAGCAACTGATAATTTTCTATATTTATAACGAACTACTAAAAATACAATTTCACAAGCTAAACCTTGAAGTAATGCATAAACAAAAGTAGGTATATCAAATTGTCCCATTACAATTGTTTCGCCAGCACCAGCAGCAAATTCTGCAAGTAAAGCCACACCTGGTTTTTGAATAATTAAATACGCTATAATTGCTGCTATAAACCAAAAACCATATACGGATTGTTCTAAATGTAATCCTAAAGGTTTTAATATTTCATATGGAATCCATAAAAATTTATAAATGATTGCAAATAAAGCACCAATTAAAACTGTGACCAAAATATCAGATAAAGTTAATCTCTTTGACATGCTAATTATCTCCTTTTTTATAAAAAAATGTGCACTCCTATATCTAAATAGAAGCGCACAAAAATATTGTTATCATTTATAAATGAATATTATTATATGATTTACGAACACTTTCCTACGCTAGTATCATCTAGATCAGGTACAAAGGGTTCAGACCTTCTCATGTCTGTCTCAGTTTAAAACACCCCTAGTGCATTTATTAAATTGTTATCACTACGATAAGTCTTATCATGCATTTTGTCAATAGGCTATAATGAACAAAAAAACCCCCTATGAAAAGATAGAATGTTTCCATAGGGTATTTATTAGAACTACGAAAGTTGTTTATTCAAATGTATCTTGAATATTATCTTTTGTTTCGTCTTGTCCATTTTTATCGTCTTTCTTATTTTCTTGTTCTTGTTTCTTAGCTTTTTCTGCTTCGTCTTTATGTTTATCGTTATGTGTCATAAATAACACTCCTTTAAAATGTATGATATTATTATATACCCAACAACATATGAGTTTTAAACTTAATGTACTACTTGGGACTGATTTTCAATTTAATTAAAGACATTTGAAAATGAAACAATTATAATGTTCAATGAGGTGAAGAACATGTCTATAAAGAAAAAAAGCTGGGAAGTTCATTTTAGTCGTATTATAGGAATATTCATTTTAATTACCGGATTACTTATATTATTTAATGCACCACGTATTAAAGATTATAATATCAAGGAATCAAATGATATCCATATAAGAAATATTTGGGACTTTTTTGTAGCTTTTTTTGATGAGTTGGTTAGAATATTGCACCATTATATTGGTGGTTTTCCTGTAATAGCAGCAATAATAATTTTACTATTTGGTATATTTATTTTACTGATTGGACGTACTTTAAGAAGAACAACGAATTATGATTATGACATTTCTATATTTTATATCGGCTTGACGATAATATTAATGATTGTCATGATGATGACGATGTTCCAAGTTTATAGTTTTGCATCATTCTTATTTATTATCCCATTCAGTATTCACATTGGATATGTTGTTTATAAAAATGAGCTTAATCCGATGAAACGGAAACAGCATTATTTATGGATTATCATTTCTTATGGTATATGTTATTTCATTTCTCAATTTGCAATGAACCATAACATTGATGCGGAAAATGTAAAGCCTATCGATGTAATGAGCGTTAATTTATTCTTTGTATTATTATGGTGCTTTAGTCAAATGTCCGTATGGATTAGTTTATATTTAAGAAGATCTTTACCAGTAAGTGATAAAGATATTGAAATGGTTAATGATGAAAAACACTCAAGAGCAAATAATAATTTATTAACAAGTAAAATATTTAGCATATCTGAAAGTTTTTATGAAAAATCACAAAGCCTGAAGCAAACAACTTTAGAAAAGTTTAACTCTGAAGAAGCAATTGCTAAAAGAAAAAAACGTAGTGAAAAATGGAAAGAAATTATAAAAATTGAAGATGATGATATTCCGAAATGGATGAGAAGACCTAAATGGTTAAAGAAAAGTTATATAGAATGGATTTGTACAGCAATTTTATTCTTATTTACTTTTATTGAGTTTAACAATCGTAATGGCTTATTCTTATCAGGAGAATGGAAATTATCACAAACTCAATATGTGTTTGAATGGTTAACATTATTTATAATGTTGTTGCTTATCATTTTATATGCATACTTTAATTACACGACAAACTATAAAAATAAAAATAATTTTGGGAAACTATTCGTTATATCAGCACTGTTCTTTGAAATTGCAACGACATTCTTTGTCTCAGCAATTCAAACATCACAGTTCTCAGTATTCATAACACCAATTTCATTTTTACTATTATTGTTTGTAACACCAGCATTTATAATTCATCTAAAAAAATCTTTCTAGAGAAATATAGTCAAAACCTGTCAACAAAGTCGAACTTTGTTGACAGGTTTTTTATGTTTTAGAGTATCAGTATAATTTTTGTAGGACTTTTTTATTCACACAACATGTAAGTAGAGTAAATATGGATAGGTGTAGTGACAAAACTGAAGAGAAGTGTAAATATGGATAGCTATAGTGACAAAACTGAAGAGAAGTGTAAACAAGGGCAGCTGTAGTGACAAAACTGAAGAGAAGTGTAAACAAGGGCAGCTATAGTGACAAAACTGAAGAGAAGTGTAAACAAGGGCAACTATATTCACACAATTCAAGAGTTATATAACATTTTATATATATAGATTAAAATAAATATTTAGCTTGATAGTGAAATTAAAAATGTAAAAAGTAAATATTTTTAATGAATTTCTTTGGAAAATGTATTGCACGGAATAATCTTATCCTTTATACTAATTTTAGTAAGCGTTTACATAAAAGGGGATCAAACTTTCTGGGGGAAATTTTGATTAATAAATTCGGTTAACAGAGTATTCTAAAGGGGGATACTCTGTTTTTTTGGCGTTTTGCGTAATATACGTTATAATATGTGAGACATTTCGAAAGGATGGCCAAAAAATAATGAAACAGTTAATGCTCAAAAGAGGTAAAGAAGATAAATATTTAAGAGGTTTCCCTCTTGTTGAAAAAGATGATGTATTTGATATGCCAAGTACAGATGAAGGTGAATTAGTAGCGCTTGTAGATTCTGGTAAAAGATTTATTGCTACAGCTTATTATGGTGAACAAAATAAAGGTATCGGTTGGGTATTATCTTTAGATTCAACTGAAAAGATAGATCATAACTTTTTTGTAAATCTATTTAAGACGGCTAAAAGTGAAAGAGAATATTATGATCATGTTGATGGTATAAATGCATATAGAATATTCAATGCTGAAGGTGATGGTATCGGTGGATTGACAATTGATTATTACGACGGACATTTACTGATTCAATGGTACTCTGTAGGTATTTATCGTTTGAAAGATAGATTGTTACCTGCTATTAAAGAAGTATTTGAATATAAATCTATTTTTGAAAAAAGAAGATTTAAAGGAATGGAAACTGCATCTGATTTTGTTGACGGAACAGCACCTGGTTTCCCATACGTAGTGGAAGAAAATCATTTATATTATAATATCGATTTAGACGATGGACCGATGACAGGTATTTTCCTAGATCAAAAAGATGTACGAAAAAAATTAAGAGATCATTATAGCGAAGATAAAGATGTGCTGAATTTGTTTAGTTATACTGGTGCTTTTTCTGTTGCAGCAAGTGAGAATGCTAATTCCACGACTAGTGTAGATTTAGCAAACAGAGCAAGACCACTTACTGAAGCTAATTTTGGATTAAATGCAATTGATTTAAATAATAATCATATATTCATCATGGATGTATTCGATTATTTCAAATACGCTCTTCGTCACGGTTTGAGTTATGATGTAGTTGTTATTGATCCTCCAAGTTTTGCTCGTCATAAGAAAAAAACATTTAGCGTTCAGAAAAATTACCCAGAATTAATTGAAGGGTCTTTAGAACTACTAAATGAACAAGGTACTTTAGTATTAAGTACAAATTCAAGTGCTTTTCCTCAAAAAGCGTTTAAGAAGATGATTAACCAAACATTGGATGCGCTAGATGTAGATTATACAATTTCAGATGTAATGGGCTTACCTAAAGACTTTAAGAGCCATCCACATTACAAACCGAGCAAGTATTTAAAAGTAGTCTTTGTCCAAATAAATGGTTAAAATTTCCTAAAACGGGTATAAGTTAATATTCTAGTATTGAATACTAACGAAACTGTGAGGAGATTGAACATAATGGGTATTTTTAATAAAATTAGTACAAAAGCAGGAAATAAAGCATTAGGCATAGAAGAAATTAAAAAACGTTCTGAGTTACCAGTAACACAAGATGAATTATTAGAGCGTAGAAAAAGAGCTAAAGAATTAGTTTATAAAAAATCATTAATGTCATCTGCAGCGAATGTAGTTCCTATCCCAGGATTAGGTGTGGGTATGGATATTAAACTTATGGGTGATATTATTGAAGATATCAATAAAATTTATGGACTAAGTCATAAACAAGTGAACAAAATGCAAGATGATTTAAAACAAAAAGTGCTTACATCAGCTGCCATGAAAGGTAGTCAATTCATAGGACAAAAAGTTACTAATGCTATGGTGAAAGTATTCTTTAAATCAGTAGTTAAACGTGAAGCAGCTAAACAATCAAGATGGATACCACTTGTAGGTCAAGCTGTTGCTGGTTCAATTAGTTATTATTTAATGAAAAAAATGGGTGACGATCACATTAAGAAATGTGAAACAGTTATTCAAGAATTTATAGGTGAATAGTGTTATAAAAAGAGGATGGGACAATTAATTTGTCCCATCCTCTTATTGTATATTGTTGATTTTGAGGGTGTCTTAGATTAACTTTTGACTTAATCTACAACTTGGCCAAACTCTTCGATTAACTTCTGACTTAATCTACAACTTGGCTGAACTCTTCGATTAACTTCTAACTTAATCTACAACTTAGCCAAACTCTTAGATTAACTACTGACTTAATCTATAACTTAGCTGAACTCTTCGATTAACTTCCGACTTAATCTACAACTTGGCCAATCTCTTCGATTAACTACCGACTTAATCTACAACTTAGCTGAACTCTTCGATTAACTTCTAACTTAATCTACAACTTAGCCAAACTCTTAGATTAACTACCGACTTAATCTACAACTTGGCTGAACTCTTCGATTAACTTCTGACTTAATCTACAACTTGGCTGAACTCTTCGATTAACTTCTAACTTAATCTACAACTTAGCCAAACTCTTAGATTAACTCCTAACTTAATCTACAACTTAGCCAAACTCTTAGTTTAACTTCTGACTTAATCTACAACTTGGTCGAACTCTTCGCTTAATTGTCTAATTTATCTACGACTCATCTCATTTTTTTAATAAACTTATTTATGTTTCAGCATTTCATCATTATATAGGCGGTGTTTGATTGGATTGATTATGCACTTATATCAATCTTTTTTAAATAAAATAATTTTTCTCGGGAGTAGGATGACGAAATCTATTTTTATAAAATTAGAACTTTGTACTACTCCTATTATTTTTAAATTTGCATTTTAAATGAAAACGCTTTATAATGAATTTGTAAACATAAGTTTTAAAAATAAACATTTGTTTGTGAGGTGAGTTACTTGAATGAAAATGAAAAGTTAATACTTAATTTAATTAAAGAGAACCCTTTTATTTCACAACAAGAATTATCAGATAAAGTTGGTTTATCAAGACCAGCTGTTGCAAATATAATATCAGGATTAGTAAAGAAAGAATATGTGCAAGGAAAAGCTTATGTATTAAATGAACAAAATCCTATTGTTTGTATAGGTGGTGCGAACATTGATAGGAAGTTTCATGTTACAGACAAATTAGTACAAGGTACTTCGAATCCTGTTACATCTGAATCATCTATTGGTGGAGTTGCAAGAAATGTTGCAGAAAACTTAGGACGTATAGGTGAAGATGTTCTTCTATTAACAACTTCAGGAAATGATGCAGAGTGGCAACATATTGCTGATTTATCGTCACCATTTATGAATGTAGATTATGTTGAGAAAATTTCTAGTGAAGCTACAGGTAGTTATACAGCATTGTTAGATCAAGATGGAAATATGACGATGGGGCTCGCGGATATGTCAGTATATGACAAAATTACGCCAGAGTTTATGATTAAAAATACTTATTTATTAAATAAGTCGAAATGTATCATTGCTGACTTAAACTGTCCTAAAGAAACACTTGAGTTCTTATGCTCATATGCGGAGAAAAAACAAATTAAACTTGTTCTGATCGCTGTCTCAGGACCAAAAATGAATAGACTTCCAAACAATTTACATGCAGTAGATTGGTTGATTTTAAATAAAGATGAGGTTGAATCATATGTTGGTAAAGAAGCACATTCAGAATTAGAATTACAAAGTTATATGAGTGAGATTAAGTCATTAGGTGTTAGCAATTTAATTGTTACATCTGGTAAAGAAAAGATATTTTATGTAGGTGCAGAGGGACAACATGAGTTTCAGGTTAACGCAGTAGACCGTGTTGTAGATGTAACAGGAGCTGGAGATGCTTTTACATCAGCATTAATTTACGGATGGCTGAAATCATATGATATAGAACAAATTGTTAATTTAGCTAGAGCAAATGCTTCAAAGACTATTAAAACATCTTATACAGTTAGACAAGATTTAGATAGAAAACAACTAATAAAAGACATGGAGGAAATAAAATGAAAAACTATATTCAATTTTCAAAAGAGGTAGAAAAAGCTAAACAGGAAGATAAAGCAATCGTTGCATTAGAATCTACAATTATTTCACACGGTATGCCATACCCACAAAACGTAGAAATGGCTAAAAAAGTGGAGCAAATTGTAAGAGACAATGGTGGAGTTCCAGCAACTATAGCAATTATTAATGGAGAAATAAAAATCGGTTTAAATGATGAAGAACTAGAATTATTAGCAAGTGCAGAAGATGTTGCCAAAGTTTCAAGAAGAGACATTGCAGAAATATTAGCTACAAAAAAAATCGGTGCAACTACTGTAGCATCAACTATGATTTGTGCTCAATTAGCTGATATTAAATTCTTCGTAACAGGTGGAATCGGTGGTGTTCATAAAGGCGCAGAACATACAATGGATATCTCAGCTGATTTAGATGAACTTTCAAAAACTAAAGTAGCAGTAATTTGTGCTGGCGCAAAATCAATCCTTGATTTAGACAAAACTTTAGAATATTTAGAAACTAAAGGTGTACCAGTAGTTGGCTATCAAACAGATGAACTTCCTGCATTCTTTACAAGAGAAAGTGGTTTGAAATTAAATACGAGAATCGATGATGTAAAAACAATTGCACAATTAGCAGAAGTACAATGGGATTTAGGATTAGATTCAGGTATCGTAATTGCGAACCCAGTTCCTGAAGAAGATCAATTAGACTCAAGTTTTATTAACGGAATTATAGATAAAGCAGTTGCAAAAGCTGAAAAAGAAGGCGTTCATGGTAAAGATTCAACACCATTCCTATTAGGTGAAATTGTTAAACAATCTGATGGAAAATCATTAGAAACAAATATTAAACTTGTTGAACATAATGCCAAAATTGGAACACAAATAGCAGTTGAATATTCGAACCTATCAAAATAAAGGAGAATTGAATCAAATAACTGCATAGTTATGTAATTTGATTGAATTGTAAGTGTTTTTTTGATATTCTTTAATCGTATAGATAAAATTTGATTTTATACAAATTAAATATAGGAATTAGAAGGAGACAATAATATGGAACAAAATTCTTACGTAATAATTGACGAAACGGGTATTCATGCAAGACCAGCAACTATGTTAGTACAAACTGCATCTAAATTTGATTCAGATGTACAATTAGAATATAACGCTAAAAAAGTAAACTTAAAATCTATTATGGGTGTAATGAGCCTAGGTGTTGGTAAAGATGCTGAAATCACTATCTACGCTGAGGGTAGTGACGAGAAAGAAGCAATCGAAGCAATTACTGAAGTATTATCAAAAGAAGGATTAACTAAATAATGTCTGAAATTTTAAAAGGGATAGCTGCATCTGATGGTGTGGCTATTAGTAAAGCATATTTATTAGTTGAACCTGACTTATCATTTTCTAGCGAAAATATCAGCGATGTAGATGGCGAAGTTGAAAAGTTCAAAGCAGCTGTTAACCAATCTAAAGTTGAATTAACTCAGATTCGAAATAATGCTGAGAAACAACTTGGAGCTGATAAAGCTGCGATTTTTGATGCACATTTATTAGTGTTAGAAGATCCAGAATTACTCAATCCAATTGAAGAAAATATTCGCAATAATAAAGTTAATGCGCCAACAGCATTAGAAGAAGTATCTTCAAATTTCATTACGATTTTTGAAAATATGGATAATGAATACATGAAAGAACGTGCGGCAGATATCCGTGACGTTTCGAAACGTATTTTGGCTCATATATTGGGAGTAGAGTTGCCAAATCCTAGTATGATTAATGAAAGCGTTATTATTGTTGGTGAAGATTTAACACCATCTGATACAGCACAACTTAACAAAGAATTTGTTAAAGGTTTTGCTACAAACATCGGTGGAAGAACTTCACACTCAGCAATAATGAGTCGTTCATTAGAAATTCCTGCTGTAGTAGGTACAAAAGATATTACTAGCCGAGTGAAACATGGAGATAGTCTTATCATTGATGGTCTATCTGGTGATGTAATTATTGACCCTACAGAGGATGAAGTTCAAGCTTACGAACAAAAACATACTAACTTCTTAGCTGAAAAAGAAGAACTAGCGAAACTTGTTAATGATGAATCTGTTTCTAAAGACGGAGTTCATGTAGAACTTGCAGCTAATATTGGAACACCTAAAGATTTAACGGGTGTTAAAAATAATGGTGCAGAAGGTATCGGTTTATACCGTACTGAGTTTTTATACATGGGTAGAGACAATATGCCTTCAGAAGAGGAACAATTCGAAGCTTATAGTAAAGTATTAAAAGAAATGGACGGTAAACGTGTAGTTGTTCGTACTTTAGATATTGGTGGAGATAAAGAATTATCTTACTTAAACTTACCTAAAGAAATGAACCCATTCTTAGGATATAGAGCTATTCGCTTATGTCTAGACCAAACTGACATCTTTAGAACACAATTAAGAGCATTATTACGTGCATCTGAGTTCGGTAAATTAAATATCATGTTTCCAATGATAGCTACAATTAAAGAATTCAGAGACGCTAAAGCAATCTTACTAGAAGAAAAAGAGAAATTAGTTTCTGAAGGTGTTAAAGTTGATGATGATATCGAAATCGGTATTATGGTAGAGATTCCATCAACTGCAGCACTTGCTGATATCTTTGCTAAAGAAGTTGATTTCTTCAGTATCGGTACAAACGATTTAATCCAATACACTATGGCAGCTGATCGTATGTCTGAGCGTGTTTCATATTTATACCAACCATATAACCCAGCAATTCTTCGCTTAGTTAAGCAAGTAATTGAAGCTTCACATAAAGAAGGTAAATGGACAGGTATGTGTGGAGAAATGGCTGGAGATAACACGGCAATTCCATTATTACTTGGATTAGGCTTAGATGAATTTTCTATGAGTGCGACAAGTATTCTTAAAGCAAGAAAACAAATCAAACAATTAGATCAAAAAGAAATGCAAGAATTAGCAAGTCGTGCTATTAACTGTGCAACTGAAGAAGAAGTTGTAGAACTTGTTAATGAATTATCATAAATGGTAAATAAAAAGTAGGGCGTGATTTACTCACGTCCTACTTTTTTTAGCTTTAATATTAAATATGCCAATTTCAGGTGAACAAAATATTCTAATAGGTAATCTCGTCATGCCTATACCTTTGTTTACAAATAGATGTTGCTGTCTTCTAATATGATATAAACCTTGAATATATTTTTTGCCAAAAGTAGGTGTATATAATGCACCAATTTTAGGCACGCGTACTTGGCCTCCATGCGTATGGCCAGATAATACTAAGTCGATGTTAGGGTCCAACAATTTAACTTTATCAGGTTCATGCATCAAACCTATTCTATATGCGATAGGACCATCTGCTAATTGGAAGGAACTATTAAAATTTGGTTGGCCAAAACATATATCGTCTATTCCATGTATTAAAATATTACCAGCTGGAGTCACAATTTTATAATAATCATTTAGTAGTAATTGAAAACCAGACTTTTTTATGATGTTTAATACGATTTGTATACCGTTTGACCCGTAATCATGATTGCCAGGAACGAAAAACTTACCATATTTTGATTGAATCGTTCTAAATAAAGGTATAACAAGATAAGGATCAAATGAAGCATATTTGATATTGTCAAAACAATCACCAGTAAAACAAACTATATCAGCCTCTTGTTTGTTTATTAAAAGAACAAGTTGATGTAAGTCTTCTAAAGTAGAATAATAGCCTAAGTGTAAATCTGAAATATGGACTATCTTTAAATTAGTAGATAAATTACTTTGAAGTGAATGCGTTACTAACTTTATTTTAGAATTTGGAAAATGAAATTTCATCAGTTTTTACCTAAAGCTTCATTGAAAGAATTTATATCAACTTGGTAAAATACTTTATCATTTATAAGAACAGTAGGCGTTGAAAAGCTATCTAAATCTATTAATTCATTTTTGAACTGTTTATTTTTAATATTTTTTTCAGTGTAATCAATTTCCTTTTCCTTGAAATATTGTTTAACAAATTGGCAAGGGGGACACTGATCTTGTGTATAAATCGTAACTTTATTCATTGCTTTCACCTCGACTTTATATAGTCATATTATAACGATTTCTAATTGTGTTCAACGATTATGTTTAATAATGCCACTAATTTGTCATTACTTTGTAAATGTTAAACATTTTATTAATGTTTAAAATGATGTATAATGAGTTTAAATTGTGATGTAAATCACAAACGTTGAATGGAGGAATATTATGGATGCAGTAGTTATTAGTCGTTTACTGACTGCTATGACCTTGGGATTCCATATCATATTTGCAACAATTGGTGTAGGTATCCCATTAATGTTTGCTATTGCTGAATTCATAGGTATTAAGAAAGACAATCCTATGTATATTGCTATGGCAAAGCGTTGGTCTAAAGGTTACACAATTACTGTAGCAGTTGGTGTTGTTACAGGGACGATTATTGGCTTACAATTATCATTATTGTGGCCGTCATTTATGCAATTAGGTGGTCAAGTTATTGCGCTACCATTATTTATGGAAACATTTGCCTTTTTCTTTGAGGCGATTTTCTTAAGTATTTATCTATATACTTGGGATAGATTTAAAGGAAAATGGACACACTTTTTAATTAATTTACCAGTTATTATTGGTGGAACATTCTCAGCGTTTTTCATTACATCTGTGAATTCTTTCATGAATACGCCTAGTGGTTTTGATTTTATTAACGGGAAATTAATGAATATTGATCCATTAGCAGCAATGTTTAATGCATCATTTGGGGTAAGATCATTCCATGTAATTGCGACTGCTTTTATGACAGCTGCATTTATTTTGGCAAGTATTGCAGCATATCGTTTAATCAAGAATAAATTCATTGATGATAAAGAATATCATAAAAAAGCACTTAAACTTACTATGACAGTAGGTCTTATTGCGAGTTTATTCGCTATGCTTGCAGGTGATTTATCTGCAAAATTTTTACATGAAGAACAACCAGAAAAGCTAGCAGCTATGGAGTGGCATTTTGAAAGTGAATCAAAAGCTGACCTTGTATTATTTGGATTAGTAGATGAAGATAAACAAGAAGTTAAAGGTGCTATTAAAATTCCTGGGGCGCTAAGCTTCTTATCAGATAATAATTTCAATACTGAAGTAAAAGGGCTAAATGAATTCAAAAGTGATGAAACACCACCGCTTATTATTCATTATTTCTTTGATTTAATGGTGTTCTTCGGTGTTTATTGTTTTGCAGTTTCAGCATTGTTCATCGTATTAAAATGGTTCAAGAAATGGTCTCAATATAGTAAACCTATATTGTATTTAGCTGTTTTGACAGGTCCATTAGCAATGCTAGCTATAGAATTTGGTTGGTTCTTAGCAGAAATGGGTAGACAACCTTGGATATTACGAGGCTATTTAAAAGTTGCAGATGCAGCTACACATGCTGATGGTTTAAGTCTAGTATTTATAGCTTTTGCAATTCTTTATTTAATACTAGGTATTTCATCAAGTTATGTTCTAATTAGAATGTTCAGTCATAGTAAAGCTACGGATGATGTGAATAAAATAATAGACAGAAAGGGTGAAGTATAATGGATTATCAACATATAGGAATCACTGTACTTTGGCTCTTTTTGTATGGTTATATCATTATCGGTGCGATAGATTTTGGTGCTGGGTTCTTTGCTTTTCATGCAAAATTAACAAAACAAGATCATATTATTAATAATTTAATATCTAGATATTTAAACCCAGTTTGGGAAGTGACTAATGTATTCTTCGTATTCTTCTTTGTTGGAATAGTTGGATTCTTTCCAGACTCAGCATATTACTTTGGGTCAACATTATTGATACCAGGTAGTATAGCTTTAATACTATTAACAATACGTGGTAGTTTCTATGCATTTGAAAACTATGGACAAGATAGCAAGTTGTCTTGGTTATTCTTATATGGTGCTACAGGTTTACTTATTCCTGCATCATTTTCAACAATATTGACGATAGCTGAAGGTGGATATATTAAAGAAACAGATAAAGGAGTCAGCTTGCAATGGGTTGAATTATTGCTAAGTCCTTATGCTTGGGCGGTTGTCTTTTTAGCGATTATCTCTGTATTGTACATTTCTTCAGGATTCTTAACATTTTATGCAAATAAAGCAAAAGATTCTGAAGCATATCACTTATTGAGACAGTGGTTCCTTATTTGGGCAGTCCCAATGATTGTTATTTGTCAATTTGTATTCTTATCATTAAGACAACATAATGAAGACCACTTTAATAACGCTTTAGGTAGTTTCTGGTGGTTATTTGGTTTAAGTATCGTATTCTTCATTATAGCAGTTGTACTTATTTACTTAAAAAAAGCGCATGGTGTTGCATTTATCATGATATTATTACAATTTGGAACTGCATTTTTCGGATACGGTATTAGTAAATTACCGTATATTCTATATCCGTTTATAAATATTAATAAATCAGTTGTAAATGATCAAATGGCATTAATGCTTATTATCGTATTTATTTTAGGTTTACTTTTACTTGTTCCATCGCTAATATTATTATTAAGATTATTTATCTTTGATGCAGATTACGTTAAAGGTAAAAAATAATAACAATCAAAAGTATGGAGGCATATCATGAGTAAGGAATATGTAGTTATAGGCTTAGGTCGATTTGGTGGAAGTATTGTTAGAGAACTAAATGCCTTAGATATGGATGTTATGGCCATTGATGCTGATGAAGCGAGAGTAAATGAATATAGCGATATCGCCACACATGCGGTTATTGCGGACACTACAGATGAAGCAGTGATGAAGAGTTTAGGGATAAGAAACTTTGATCATGTCATTGTAGCAATTGGTGAAAATATTCAAGCAAGTACACTGACTACTTTAATTCTTAAAGAATTAGGTGTTAAGAAAGTTACTGCTAAAGCTCAAAATGATTACCATGCTAAAATTTTAAATAAAATTGGTGCAGATACAGTTGTTCATCCAGAAAGAGACATGGGTCGACGCATTGCACATAATGTAGCAAGTGCATCTGTATTAGACTACTTAGAACTATCAGATGAATATTCTATTGTTGAAATAAAAGCAGGGGAAAGACTTGCTGGAAATTCGATATTAGAATTAGATGTTCGTGCGAACTTTGGCATCAATATTATTGCTGTAAAAAGAGGGAAAGATATTATCGTTGCGCCAGATCCAAATGAAAATATAGAATATCATGATATATTAATTGTGATAGGTCACGATAATGATTTAAATAGATTTGAGAAAAAACTTGTAAATGAATAAGATGTAGTAAAAAAGCACCGACAATGTCAATTGACATCGTCGGTGCTTTTAAATATTATTATTTTATTTTCATGATTATTGGTAAAATCATTGGTTTACGAGCTGTTTTTTCATATAAATATGGTTGTAATGCTTCAGTAATCGTAGCTTTAACATGATGCCATTCTACTTTTTCGTTATTATTCAACTTTTCAATTACTGATTTTTTGATTAATCGTTGTGCGTCGTAAATTAAATGTCCTGATTCTCTCATATAAACAAAGCCTCTTGAGATGATATCTGGACCTGAAAGTAATTGTTTTGTTTTGAAATCAATACTTACTACAACAATGACAAGACCTTCTTCTGATAGAACTTTACGGTCTTTAATAACGACATTGCCGATATCTCCGATACCGTTACCATCAACAAATACATTGCCTGAAGGTATACGTCCAGCATATCTAGCTGAATCTTTAGTAAGTGCTAGTACATCTCCAATTTCATAAACAAAGATATTGTCAGGATCTACACCACAGTTAATACCTGTTTCGCTATGTTTTTTAAGCATTCTATATTCACCATGTATTGGCATGAAATATTTTGGCTTAATTAAACGTAGCATTAATTTTTGTTCATCTTGTGAACCGTGCCCTGATGTATGAATGTTAGATAATTTACCATGAATAACATCAGCACCAGCTTTATACAATGAATTGATAGTTCTATTAACACTCTTAGTGTTACCTGGAATAGGTGAAGAACTAAATACAACAGTGTCATCTGGAATAATACTTATTTGTCTATGTGTACCGTTGGCAATTCTAGAAAGTGCTGCCATAGGTTCACCTTGTGATCCAGTACATAAAATAAGAATTTCATGTTTAGGAACTGAATTGATTTTATTAGGTTCAATAAATGTTTCTGGTGGTACTTTAATGTAGCCTAATTCAGTACCAATCTTAATGTTGTTTTCCATTGAACGACCGAAGACAACAATTTTACGATTGTACTTCACAGCTGCTTCAACGGCTTGTTGCACTCTGTAAATATTAGATGCAAATGTTGCGAAGATAATTCTACCTGAACATTTACGGAATATTTCATCTACATTTTGTCCAACTTCTTTTTCACTTAAAGTAAAGTTAGGCACCTCTGAGTTAGTAGAGTCTGATAATAAACAAAGAACGCCTTCTTCTCCAAGTTGAGCCATTTTGGCAATATTCGCAGGCTTACCTACAGGCGTGAAATCAAATTTGAAATCTCCTGTATGGACGATTTTTCCTTCTGGTGTATCTGCAATAATACCGTAAGCTTCAGGGATACTATGCGTTGTTAAATAGAATGAAATTTTGAAGTGCTTAAATTCATAAACAGAATCTTCGTCAATTTCATTTAATTGAGCTGTTTTAAGTAGGTGATGCTCTTCCAGTTTATTTCTAATAAGTCCTAATGCTAATGGACCACTATAAATCGGAACATTCATTTGTTTTAATAAGAATGGAACACCACCAATATGATCTTCGTGTCCATGAGTGATAAATAAAGCTTTCACTTTATGTTTATTTTGAATTAAGTACGTATAATCTGGTATCACGTAATCGATACCAAGAAGATCATCGTCTGGGAATTTTATACCCGCGTCTATAACGATAATTTCATCTTGATATTCGAGGGCGTACGTGTTTTTACCAATTTCACCGAGACCACCCAGTGCGTATACGCCTACTTCATTTTTTTGTAGAGGTTTCATTTAGATAGTCTCCACGTTAAAATGATCTGATTGTTTTTCATAATCTAAATGAGCGCCCTCTAATTTTTGGACAAATTCGATATTGTAATTACGGTCTGTTAAATATCTTCTAACTTGTTCTTCAGTTTGTCCTTCAAAATACTTTGTTTGTGTACTTTCACGTACAATTACTTCACTTTTATCTTCTTGAAAAAATACTTTAAATACTGCCATATATAAATCCTCCTAGGTTAATTAACATAAATAAAGCCCTAGTTTTAAGTCTAGGGTTAGTCAATTTTGAAATTTGATTCCCGTTCAATTTGAAAAGTAGCTATATAAATAAATATAGATACCCTTTTAATAAGTTCATTTTACATGATAATTAGAGATAAATAAAGATATTTAACTAAATCTTTCATATATATTGATTATGGACTAAAATAGATATAAGGAGGCGATCAAAGTTGAATAAGAAATTAATATTTTTCGACATAGACGGAACAATCTATGATGAAGATAAAAATATACCGAAATCTACAATCACTGCCATAAAACAATTAAAAGAAAAAGGGCATATAGTTGCAATTGCAACTGGAAGAGCGCCTTACATGTTTAAAGAAGTCATTAAAGAAACAGGAATAGAAACTTTTGTTTCACTAAATGGACAAATTGTTGTTTATAATGGAGAAATTATAGGGAAACACCCGTTAGATAAAGAGGAATTAACTAATATAGTAGAAAAAGCACATACAAATAATCATCCACTAGTATTTTTTGGTGAAACAGCAGTATATGCAAATGTTGAAAGTGATAATCACATATCAGAAAGCTTAGGATCACTAAAAATGGATTATCCTGAATATCACAATACATATTATCTCGAACATCCAGTTTACCAAGCACTTATTTTCCATACTGAGGATGAAGATGATAAATATGATGATAAATTTAATTCATTGAAATTTTATAGATGGCATACATTAAGTAGAGATGTTGTACCGAATAATCGATCGAAAGCAGAAGGAATAAAAGAACTAAGTGAAAAATTAGGTTTTCCACTCAGTGTAGTAGTTGCTTTTGGAGATGGTCCAAATGATATTGAAATGATTTCAGAAGTAGGTCAAGGCGTCGCAATGGGAAATGCAGTTGATGCATTAAAAACTGTTTGTGATTATGAAACTAAATCAGTTGATGAAGATGGAATATGCTATGCATGTAAAGAATTAGGTTTGATAGACGAATAGGATGTGAGATGAATGGATAAAGTCGAACGTATTATCAAAACAGTCGAAAATGAAAAGGGCAGAACTGACAAACAATTCAAAGGTATTGAATTTAATATACGTAGAAATGAAGTTGTTATGATTTATAATTATGATGAAGTGGTTAATAACGTACAACAAGACCCTCACTATATTCGACATAATAAAGACCCAGAATGGTTAAGTTTAGACGAGCTAGCTGTAATTCAAAAAGCTTTAAAAGAAAAAGATATTCATTTTATAGAACGCAGAGACGAATTTATGTAGATAGTGTTTTGATTAAATGAAGATACAACAACTAAATTAATAGCTGAATCGCACGATATCTCGAAAGTCTTCGTGCGATTTGACTAAATTAAACTGCAAAAAGATGCTGAGACAATTAATTTGTCTCAGCATCTTTAATTTTGTAACTATTTAGTTGATTTCAACTGCATCTTCTAAAGGCATAAATGGATCTTCTTGATTTATGTGATCGTAGAACATCACACCATTTAAATGGTCAATTTCATGCTGCAATACGATTGCTGGATATCCTTTAAATCTTTTTTTAAATGGATTTCCTTCTATATCAAATGCTTGAATTGTTATTTTAAAGTTGCGGTGTACTAGACCAGGTTTAGATTCATCTACACTTAAACAACCTTCTCCACCATTTAAATATGCTTTTTGTACACTATGGCTAACAATTTTAGGGTTGATAAGTTGTAGTTCAATTGAATTACCTTTGCCATCATCTTGGATATACACAGCTAACATTTTTTTTGAAACGTTTATTTGTGGCGCAGCTAAGCCAACTCCTGAACGTAATCCATATTTTTTAGCTAAGTCTTCATTTTGTGAATTTTTTAGGAACTCTAACATTTCATTTAAAGTTTCTTTATCTTCACTTGAAATAGGCAATTCTACTTCATCGGCTTTTTTTCTAAGTGTTTCGTGGCCGTCACGAATAATATTTTCCATCGTAATCATTTACATACACCTTCCTCATATAAAATATATCAAAATCTACTCAGTTTTACATCTATTATTGATTGTATAAATAAAAAAAACAGAGTAACATGTTTATAGATATGTAAGGAGGCAATATAATGATTGGCAAGAAATTTTTAACATTAACACTGGCTAGTACAGTGATTTTAACAGCATGTGGTCAATCTAAAGAATCACTTGAATCTTTTTATAATAAGGTAGAAAAAGCAAACCAAGAAGAAAAAGTTATTGTGGATTTGAATGAAAAAATGACTAAAGCTGAAAAAGAAAAAGTGAAGAAAATTGAAGAACTAAATAATGCAAAAGATGAAAAGTTTAAATCAAAAGCAAAAGAATTAACTGAAGGTATAAAAAATAGAGAAGAAATTATAGACAATGAAAAATCAGCTATGGATAAATCAAAAAAGATTTACGAGACTTCTAAAGATGACTACAAAAATATAGAAGATGAGGAGCAATTGAAAGCAGCTAATGATTTGAAGAAAGCTTTGGACGACAAATATAAAGCACATGATAAAGTAATCAAAGGCTATAAAGACGTGTTGGATACTGAGCATCAATTATTTAGCTATTTAACAGAAGATAATGCTACTCAAGAAGGAACTAATAAACGTTCAAAAAAATTAGAAGAAGTTAATAAAAAGACTGAAAAAATAGTAACTGAATATCAAAATGATCTAAAAAAAATACAACAAGAAAAGAAAGATGTTTCAAATATTTTAAATGAATAATTTGTATTAGTACAGACTTAATTATGTTGTAATACAGTTTATAAAAAGCCTTTTGTACAAGGCTTTTTATAATGTTAGTATTTTTTATTTAACAGTAAAACAGATTTATGTTAAACTGAATTAGAAATGAATATCTAATATAGGGAAAGGTATGGTGAATTGAATGGCTCCGAGAAAAAAAGCCCAATTCGATGCAGTATCGACTTTAAATGAAATAGAGTCTAATTTTGAAATGATTCAAGTGTTAGATGAAGAAGGAAATGTCGTAAATAATGATTTATTACCAGACTTGTCTGACGAAGAACTTGTTGAATTAATGGAAAGAATGGTTTGGACACGTGTTCTAGATCAACGTTCTATTTCATTAAATAGACAAGGTCGTTTAGGTTTCTATGCACCAACAGCTGGTCAAGAAGCTTCACAATTAGCTTCACATTATGCGTTAGAAAAAGAAGATTATGTACTTCCAGGTTATCGTGATGTTCCACAATTAATTTGGCATGGTTTACCACTAACTAAAGCGTTCTTATTCTCACGTGGACACTTTATTGGTAACCAATTCCCAGAAGGTGTAAATGCATTAAGTCCACAAATTATTATTGGTGCACAGTTTATCCAAACTGCTGGTGTAGCACTTGGTATTAAAAAACGTGGTAAGAAAAATGTTGCAATTACTTACACTGGTGACGGTGGTTCTTCACAAGGTGATTTCTATGAAGGTATTAACTTTGCATCTGCTTATAAAGCACCTGCAATCTTCGTAATTCAAAATAACAACTATGCGATTTCAACACCTCGTGACAAACAAACTGCAGCTAAAACATTAGCTCAAAAATCAGTAGCAGTTGGTATTCCAGGTGTATTAGTTGACGGTATGGATGCATTAGCTGTATATGCTGTAACTAAACAAGCTCGTGATCGTGCTGTTAATGGTGATGGCCCATCTCTAATTGAAACATTAACTTACCGTTATGGTCCTCATACAATGGCTGGTGACGACCCAACTCGTTATAGAACTTCAGATGAAGATTCAGATTGGGAAAAGAAAGACCCATTAGTTCGTTTCAGAAAATATCTTGAAGCTAAAAACTTATGGTCTGAAGAAAAAGAAAACGAAGTTATGGAAAAAGCAAAAGAAGAAATTAAAACAGCAATTAAAGAGGCAGACAATACTCCTAAACAAAAAGTTACAGACTTAATGGAAAATATGTATGAAGAAATGCCTCATAACTTAGCTGAACAATATGAAATTTACAAAGAGAAGGAGTCGAAATAAGTCATGGCACAAATGACAATGATTCAAGCGATTAACAATGCGCTTCAAAACGAATTAAAAAGAGACGAAGATGTTTTATTATTCGGTGAAGACGTTGGTGTAAACGGCGGTGTATTCCGTGCAACAGAAGGTTTACAAAAAGAATTCGGTGAAGATCGTGTATTTGATACACCTCTAGCTGAATCAGGTATTGGTGGTCTAGCTTTAGGTTTAACGCTTGAAGGTTACCGTCCTGTCATGGAAATCCAATTCTTTGGTTTCGTATTTGAAGTTATGGACTCAATTGCAGGTCAAATAGCTCGTCATCGTTTCCGTTCAGGTAACTCAAAAACAGCACCAGTAACAATCCGTGCTCCATTCGGTGGTGGTGTACATACACCTGAATTACATGCTGATAACTTAGAAGGCTTAATGGCACAATCTCCAGGTTTGAAAGTTGTTATTCCTTCAAACCCATATGATGCTAAAGGACTTTTAATTTCTGCAATCCGCAGTAATGATCCAGTTGTATATTTAGAACACATGAAGTTATACCGTTCATTCCGTGAAGAAGTACCTGAAGAAGAGTACGAAGTAGAAATCGGTAAAGCTAAAGTTAAACGTGAAGGTACTGACTTAACTATCATCACTTATGGTGCTATGGTTCAAGAATCATTAAAAGCAGCAGAAGACTTAGAAAAAGACGGATACTCAGTTGAAGTAATTGACTTAATCACTGTTCAACCTTTAGATGTTGAAACAATTGTTAAATCAGTTGAAAAAACAAACCGTGTTATTGTTGTACAAGAAGCTCAAAAACAAGCTGGCGTTGGTGCAAGTGTTGTAGCAGAAATATCTGAAAGAGCAGTTCTTTCATTAGAAGCTCCTATTGCACGTGTAGCTGCTGCTGACACTATTTATCCATTCACACAAGCTGAAAGTGTTTGGTTACCAAACAAAAAAGATATCGTAGCGCAAGCTAAAGAAACATTAGAATTTTAATGCGCAGTAAAATACGGATTTAATATTTAGGAGGAAAAAATCGTGTCATTCGAATTTAAATTACCAGATATCGGTGAAGGTATCCACGAAGGTGAAATTGTAAAATGGTTTGTTAAAGCAGGAGACGAAATTCAAGAAGACGATGTATTATGTGAAGTACAAAATGATAAATCAGTCGTTGAAATTCCATCACCTGTTGCAGGTAAAGTAGAAGAAGTTATGGTTGAAGAAGGTACTGTATCTGTTGTTGGTGATACAATTGTCAAAATTGATGCACCAGACGCAGAAGGTTTACAATTTAAAGGTCATGATGAAGATGAAGAAGAAACAAAAGAAGAAGCTCCAGCAGAAGAAGCGAAAGAAGAAGCAACTACTGAAACACAATCAGAAGACGTTGATAATTCTAAACGCGTAATTGCTATGCCTTCAGTTCGTAAATTCGCTCGTGATAACGATGTAAACATTAAAGCTGTTTCAGGTTCAGGTAAAAACGGTCGTATTTTAAAAGATGATGTTGAAGCATACTTAAATGGTGGTTCTAAATCAGAACAACCAGCTGCAGAGGCAACTCAAGCATCTAGCGAAGATACACAAGCTGTACAAACTCCACAAGTTCCAGAAGGAGAATATCCTGAAACTCGTGAGAAAATCCCTGCTATGCGTAAAGCAATTGCTAAAGCAATGGTTAATTCTAAACACACTGCGCCTCACGTAACATTAATGGATGAAATTGATGTTCAAGAACTATGGGATCACCGTAAAAAATTCAAAGAAGTTGCTGCTGAGCAAGGTACTAAATTAACATTCTTACCATACGTTGTTAAAGCATTAGTATCAGCACTTAAGAAATATCCAGCATTAAATACTGAATTTGATGAAGAAAATGGTGAAATTGTTCATAAACATTACTATAATGTAGGTATAGCTGCAGATACTGATCGTGGTTTATTAGTACCAGTAGTTAAAAATGCTGATCATAAATCAATGTTCGAGATTTCTGATGAAATCAACGAATTAGCTGTTAAAGCACGTGATGGTAAATTACAAGCTAACGAAATGAAAGGCGCAACTTGTACGATTAGTAATATTGGTTCAGCAGGTGGACAATGGTTCACTCCAGTAATCAATCATCCTGAAGTTGCAATTTTAGGAATTGGTCGTATTGCTCAAAAACCTATCGTTAAAGATGGAGAAATTATAGCAGCACCTGTATTATCATTATCATTAAGTTTCGACCATAGACAAATTGATGGTGCTACTGGACAAAATGCAATGAATCATATTAAGAGATTATTAAATAATCCAGAATTATTATTAATGGAGGGGTAAAAATGGTAGTTGGAGATTTTCCTATTGAAACAGATACTATAGTAATTGGAGCAGGTCCTGGTGGTTATGTTGCAGCAATTCGTGCAGCACAATTAGGACAAAAAGTAACAATCGTCGAAAAAGGCGAATTAGGTGGCGTTTGTTTAAACGTTGGTTGTATTCCATCTAAAGCTTTATTATCAGCATCACACCGTTTCCACAATGCACAACATTCAGAAGATATGGGTGTTGTTGCTGAGAAAGTTGCATTAAATTTTGAAAAAGTTCAAGAATTCAAAAATGGCGTAGTTAAAAAATTAACAGGCGGCGTTGCTGGATTAATGAAAGGAAACAAAATTGAAGTAGCTAAAGGTGAAGCATATTTTGTAGATGAAAATAACTTAAAAGTTATGACTGACAAAGCATCTCAAACTTATACATTTAAACATGCAATTATTGCTACAGGTTCACGTCCAATTGAAATTCCTAATTTCAAATTTGGTAAACGTGTAATTGATTCAACTGGTGCATTAGCACTTCAAGAAGTACCAAAAAAATTAGTAGTAGTTGGTGGCGGATATATTGGTTCTGAACTAGGTACTGCTTATGCTAACTTTGGTTCTGAAGTAACAATCCTTGAAGGTGCAAAAGATATCTTAGGTGGATTTGAGAAACAAATGACTCAAATCGTTAAAAAAGGTCTTAAAGCAAAAGGCGTTGAAATCGTAACTGAAGCAATGGCTAAATCTGCTGAAGAAACTGATAATGGCGTAAAAGTTACTTATGAAGCTGGCGGAGAAACAAAAGAAATCGAAGCTGACTATGTATTAGTTACTGTAGGACGTCGTCCAAATACTGATGAATTAGGTCTAGAAGAATTAGGATTGAAATTATCAGAGCGTGGATTAGTTGAAGTTGATGAACAAAGCCGTTCTTCAATTGAAAATATCTATGCAATTGGTGATATCGTTGCTGGACCTCCACTTGCACATAAAGCAAGTTATGAAGCTAAAGTAGCTGCTGAAGCTATCTCTGGTGAAAAATCTGCTGTTGATTACTTAGCAATCCCTGCAGTTTGTTTCACAGAACCAGAATTAGCAACAGTTGGTCATACAGAAGCTAGCGCTAAAGAAGAAGGTTTAGAAGTGAAAGCTGCTAAATTCCCATTTGCTGCAAATGGTCGTGCTTTAGCTTTAAATGAAACTGCTGGTTTCGTTAAACTTGTAACATTAAAAGAAAATGGATTATTAGTTGGTGCACAAGTAGCTGGTACTGGTGCTTCAGATATAATTGCTGAATTAGGTTTAGCAATTGAGTCAGGAATGACTGCTGAAGACGTATCATTAACTATTCATGCTCACCCAACATTAGGTGAAATTTCTATGGAAGCTGCTGAAGTTGCTCTAGGAACACCTATCCATACAATGTAATCATTGACAATACTAAAGAATCACTGTTCATTCAGTGATTCTTTTTTTGTAAAGGAGAAAAGTAAATGGAATATAGTTATCCAATAGACGTTGATTGGACACAAGAAGAAATGATTCAAGTGATTGAGTTCTACAATCATATTGAAGATGCGTATGAAAGCAGTACAAATAAAGAACAATTTAACCAAGCATATAAAAACTTTAAAAAAATTGTGCCTGGTAAATCAGATGAAAATAATTTTTATAAAGAATTTAAAGAAGTAAGTGGTTATGATGGATATAAAGCAGTAAAAGCATTAAAAGAAAATAATGGACAATCTACGATTTCAGTTAAATAAAAATATTAGAATCCCCCAAAAAAGTGTTGAATAATAAAATAATTTCTGTTATTTTATTAAAGGTACTAAACTTAATGTTTAGTAAAAGTAAACAACACACTTTTTTGGGGGATTTATGAATATTGGAGAAAAACTTAAAAATTTAAGATATCAGAAAAATTTAACTCAAGAAGAATTAGGAGAACGTACAGACTTATCAAAAGGATATATTTCACAGTTGGAAAGGAATTTATCTTCTCCTTCTATGGAAACATTTTTAAATATATTAGATGTATTAGGTATTGAGCCGAGCGAATTTTTTAACGAAAAATTATATCAAGCCCGCATCCATTATCCTAAACAAGAACAAACTGTTTATGATGAGTATGATCTAGGGTACAAAATTAAATGGTTAGTACCAGATTCAAATGAATTTGAAATGGAACCAGTCATTATAACTTTAAAAAGTGGTTCAAAATATAAAACATTTAGTCCATCATCTTCAGAGACATTTGCATATGTAAAAAAAGGATATATAACATTAAAAATTGGAAAGCAAAATTACACTGCAAAAACCGGAGAATGTTTTTATTTTAAAGCTCATGAAGAACATCAGTTTTTAAATGAATCATCGAAAGATGCAGAAGTATTAATCGTTGCTACAGAATCGTATTTATAGGAGGCAATTTATGAAACAACCAATCATAAAGTTCGAAAGTATTTCAAAAAACTTTAATAACACTCAAGTATTAAATGATGTCAGTTTTGAAATTGAAGAAGGAAAATTTTACACATTACTTGGTCCCTCAGGATGTGGTAAAACGACTATTTTGAAATTAATAGCTGGCTTTGAAACAGCATCAAATGGAAATATATTATTTAATAACAAAATTATTAACAAAGTACCAGCAAATAATAGAAAAGTGAATACAGTATTTCAAGATTATGCTTTGTTTCCGCATTTGAACGTATACGATAATGTAGCATTTGGATTAAAAATAAAGAAATTAAATAAAAAAGACATACAAATCAAAGTAAAAGAAGCGTTGAAATTAGTAAAGCTTGAAGGATATGAACAGCGTAAAATTACGGAAATGAGTGGTGGTCAAAAACAAAGAGTAGCTATAGCGAGAGCATTAGCTAATGAACCAGAAATTATTCTCTTAGATGAACCACTCTCAGCATTAGATTTAAAACTGAGAACTGAAATGCAATATGAATTACGAGAATTACAACAAAGATTAGGTATTACATTTATATTTGTTACACACGATCAAGAAGAAGCTTTAGCAATGAGCGATTATATATTTGTAATGAAAGACGGAAAAATTCAACAAAGTGGTACGCCGGTTGATATATATGATGAGCCTGTAAATAAATTTGTTGCTGATTTTATAGGTGAATCAAATATTGTGAGTGGTGTAATGAAACGTGACTATGAAGTTGAGATGTATGGCATTTCTTATGAATGTGTTGATGCTGGATTTAATAATGATGCAAAAGTTGATGTAGTAATACGTCCTGAAGACATTTCGATAAAATCAGAAAGTGAAGGCAGAATTTCGGCAGTTGTAGACTCTCAATTATTTAGAGGTGTCCATTATGAAATATGCTGTTATGATGCGCAAGGAAATGAATGGATCATACAAACGACTAAGAAAGCGACTATTGGTGAAACTGTAGGATTGGATTTTGATTCTGAAGCAATTCATATAATGTTACCAGGGGAAACGGAAGAAGAATTTGATCGTCGAATTGAAAGTTATGAGGATGATGATAATGCATAAGATTAAATCATTATTACTTGTACCTTACATGATTTGGATCGCTTTATTCATTATTGTACCAATAGCTATGATTTTTTATTCATCACTACTTGATATTAATGGACATTTTTCTTTTGAAAATTATAAAAACTTTTTTACAAGTGCATATTTAGAAATGACTTTAAGTTCAGCTTGGTACGCATTTATTATTACGTTTTTTTGCTTAATAATTAGTTATCCTCTAGCACTTGTATTACGAAATGCCAAAGCTAAAGAGATATTACTTTTACTTATTATATTACCTACTTGGATTAATCTATTGTTAAAAACATATGCCTTTATCGGTATTTTAAGTCATGATGGACTATTAAATAAAATATTAAATGTCTTTAATGTACCTACAACTGAATTATTATTTACGAGTACGGCTTTTATTATCGTGTCAGTTTATATATATATTCCATTTATGCTTTTACCAATTTTTAATTCTATGGAAGAAATACCTGAAAATTTATTACAAGCATCTAGAGACTTAGGTGCAAGTCATTTCACAACTTTCAGAAGAGTAGTCGTTCCTTTAACTTTAGAAGGTGTCAAAACAGGTATTCAAATTACATTTATACCTGCCTTATCTTTGTTTATGATTACGAGATTAATTGCAGGTAATAAAGTCGTGAACTTAGGTACAGCAATTCAAGAACAGTTTTTAGTTACTCAAAACTATGGAATGGGTTCAACGATTGCAGTATTTCTAATATTAGCAATGGCATTTATATTGATTGTAACTAAATCTAAATCAGAAAATAAGGAGGTATAGTATGAAAATAACTGGAAAAATATATTTATCAATTATACTCGTATTTTTATACTTACCGATTTTCTTTTTAATTTATTATTCATTTAATGCTGCTGGTAATATGACTAGTTTTAAAGGTTTTACGTTTGATCATTATTTATCTGTTTTTCAAAATAAACGGTTAATTGTCATTATAGTAAATACAATAGCAATTGCTTTGTTAGCTGCAAGTATATCAACATTAATTGGTATATGTGGAGCTATTGGAATTTACTATTTAAGAAATAAAAAATTAAAAGTCGGTTTATTAACATTAAATAATATACTTATGGTTAGTTCTGATGTTGTAATCGGTTCTTCATTCTTATTATTATTTACATTTATAGGTCATTTTACAGGAATGGGATTAGGATTTTGGTCAGTTTTAATTTCACATATTGCTTTTTGTGTGCCAATAGTAGTGTTATTAGTGTTACCAAAACTATATGATATGAATACGTCTATGATAGATGCAGCGAGAGATTTAGGTGCAACTTCGTGGCAAACATTAATTAAAGTAATAATACCTCATATATTGCCTGGTGCAATTGGTGGTTTCTTTATGGCGCTCACATATTCTTTAGATGACTTTACAGTAAGTTTCTTTGTTACTGGTAGTGGATTTAGTGTCTTATCAGTAGAAGTTTATTCTATGGCTAGAAAAGGAATTACGATGGAAATCAATGCAATTTCTACTTTACTATTTGGATTAGTGATGATACTTATTTTAGGTTACTATTTCATAAAAAGAGGTCAACAAAGAAGAATTGAAAAAAGAGGGGGCATATTAAGATGAAACAATTAATGCAATTAGTAGGTATTTCATTAATCGTTGGAGCTTTATTAATGTTATCAACTAAATTAATTGATCCGCCACCTTCTAAAGGTAAAAAAGATGTTATATATGTTTACAATTGGGGTGAATATATAGACCCTGAACTTACTAAAAAGTTTGAAAAAGAAACTGGTATAAAGGTCGTATATGAAACGTTTGACTCAAATGAAGCAATGATGGCCAAAATTAAAAACGGCGGTACGTCATATGACATTGCAGTTCCAAGTGAATATACAGTAGAAAAAATGAAAAAAGAAAAGTTATTAATTCCAATTGATCAAAAGAAATTACCAAATATGAAAAATTTAGATAAAGAATTTATGAATATGCCTTTTGATCGAGGAAATCAATATTCAATTCCATACTTTTGGGGAACAGTTGGTATATTGTATAATCCTGAAAAAACAAAAGGAATGAATTTCAATTCATGGAATAGTCTTTGGGATAAGCGACTGAAAGATGATGTATTAATTGTTGATGGATCTCGTGAAGGAATTGGATTTTCTCTAAATAGTATGCATGAAAGCTTAAATGAAACAAATGAACAAAAACTTAAAAAAGCTCAAGACAAATTAATTAAATTATCACCAAATGTAAGAGGGGTTGTTGGTGATGAAATTAATACAATGATGGTTCAGAATGAATCTGACGTTGCTGTGGTTTGGAGTGGTATGGCTGCAGATATAATGTCAGAAAATGATCAATTAGACTTCGTAGTACCAAAAGAAGGTTCAAATTTATGGTTTGATAATCTCGTAATACCAAAAACAGCACAAAATGTTGAAGGTGCACATAAATTTATTAATTTCTTATTAGAAGAAGAAAATGGTAAACAAAATGCAGAGTGGGTAGGATATGCTACACCAAATAAAGCTTCATATAATCTATTAGATAAAAATGTTAGAGAAGATGAACGATTTTATCCAGATTCAACAGTTAGAAGTAAACTTGAAGTATATGAAGATTTAGGTAAAGAAAACATTTCAAATTATAATGAAGCATTTTTAAAATTTAAGATGTCATTAAATTAATATTTAAAAGGGTCTTTGTGAGAAACGAAGCCCTTTTTTTGGTATAATTGAAACCAATTCATTATTAGGAGGTAAATATGATGAATTCATATGTAGAACATGTGAGGCAGCCAGTTAGCAGAGGCGTAGAAAAATTTTTAGGCTGGCTTTCTTGGATAATTTTATTAGGTGTTACAGCATTGTCTTTATTTGCAGCACTTGTAGTATTAAATAATCCTAACAATTTAAATAGACTGGAATCGTTAATTAATCGTTTAAATATTAATATCACTGCTAATGGACAGTTATTGTCTGCTAGTGACGTTGCACTAAATATTCAAAATGGAATATGGCTATTTATTATTTATTTGATAATTGTTTTAATCTTTTCATTTATAGGATTAGTGATGATGAGATGGAGAGTATTTGCAGCTATTGTATTTTTACTTTTAGCAATAATTACAATTCCATTATTTATTGTTTTAGTGCCACTCTTTTTCTTTATAGTGAGTATTTTATTATTTGTAAGAAAAGATAAAATATTGCCTATACAAGGTATGGAACAACAACAATCTTTTCAAGATAATCAAGGTAGGGTAAATAATCAGCCTAGACAATCAGAGTCTAGACAATCTCAACCAATGGAATCAAATTATCAACAAAAAAATGAGCAAAACAACGAAAAAGCATTTATTGCAAATCAACCAAATACAAAAGAAGAAGAGCATGTAGAATCACAACAACACGAAGTTCATAGTGAAACTACAAATAATGAAGAAGTTTTATCTCGAAGTAAAAAACATCAAAAACATCAAAAACAAAATGAACAAATGAATGAATTTAATAATGAGCAAGTTGAATTTGACCAAAATGAAGTGAATAATCAAGAAGATTTAGGTCAAAGAAACCAAGATCCTTATAATTATGAAACGACTCATTCAGATGAGTATCAAGTTCAACCTGGTAGACAAAAGAAAGAAAAGAAAGTTAAAAAAGAAAAGCCAAATGCAACATTTGAAAGAAGAAATAATTACGAAAAAAGAATGCAACAACAGAAAAATTATTTTGAAGAAAAAAATAATTCTGAGCAAGATGTTGAGAAAAAAGATAAATAAGGTTGAAAAATAAACTATAGATTGAGATAATTAGAATTGACAAAAATTAGGAGGATTTAAATGAAAAGAACGATTGAATATACATTATTAATTATTGGTGCAGTGTTTTCATTAATTGGAATTGTATTTGCATTTGTAATTAAATTTGTTTCAAAAACACCAGAATTTAAATCAGAATTTAAAACTTCTTTTAATGAAGAGATACAAGGAACGCAGGATATACCTAGTTCTCTATCTGCAGATCAAGTGTTGAATTCATTTGCTGGATTTACAAATTATGCACTTGTAATACTTGTAATCAGCATCTTATTAACAATAGTTGCTATTATATTTGTTAAAAAGCAAAGAATTTTATCAGGGGTATTAGCAATAGTAGCAGGTTTAGTATCAATATTGATTATGAACTTTATATCATTCTTACTATTAATTGTTGCGGGAATCATGTTATTGGTTAGAAAGAACAAAACAAACAATCAATTCGAAGATGTTAACTTTCAAAACGATTTAAACAATAATCAAAATAACTTTGAATCAAACGACAATAATCGAAATAACTTTGAATCAAATGAAAAACAAGTAAACAATTTAGATGAGACTGATAAAAAGAAAAAAGACGACGATCCATATATTTATTAATTTAACTAGAGTATGAAATATCATTTATACCCACAATAAAACTCTCTCAATCCGATTTATTTATGGATTGAGAGAGTTTTATATTTTTAAATATCAGAAATAAAAGTTGCCTAGTAAAATTTGTTTAATTATATTCGAATTAGGCAATGACTAACTATAGAATTTGATCAATTCATCAAATGTTTCATCTAAATATTCAGTAAAGGATTTATCTGTTTTTAACACTTCTGATTTTGGATCTAAAGTTCTAGCTATGAAAAACTCAGCCTTTTTAATATCTTTCAGCCTTTTAATATGATGTTTTAAGTCAGCTTTTGATAATGAGTCAATTGGCGACTTATCAATATTATAATGATCAAAGCATAATGAATAGTCACTTGGAAGTTCTTCTAATAGGTGTATATTTTTATTTAAGAAATCAGCCATGCTTCCTTTATTTTTATTTTCATGCATAACGCCAAACATAATAAATAATTGAGATTCAAATAATCCTATTTGAAAATGGGGTAACATTTTATAACCGCGTTGATTAGTAGCGAATGCTACCCATGTATCTTTCGGTGGGTTTACTGTTCTACGAGCGTGTTTTGCTACATGATAATAAAAAGTATCTCCAGTATTGTTTGTTAAATAATTTGTGTATTTTTCACCTAAAGCGTTCAATTGTGGTCTTACATGTTCATCTAGTGCTTGCATTCTATTTTCTAAACCGTCAACACTAAAGACTTTAAAATCTTTTTGTTTAAAAGTATACTTAGTCATAGTTGTCCTCCTTAAATCTATGGTACATATGTATATTTTATCATAATTTTTTTTGAATATATAAAGAACAATGCTAATATAAAAATAACATAGGAGGTTTTGTCATGGAAATATACAAGTTCGCATATCAAATTATTAATGACGCAGGCAAAGTTATTAGAGAATCAATAGATGAAGAAATTCAAATTGAAACTAAATCCAATCCAAATGATTTAGTAACAAATATAGATAAAGAAACAGAAGATAGATTATTTAATAATATTATGTCTGCATACCCAAATCATAGAATTTTAGGTGAAGAGGGACATGGCAAAGATATTAAAGATACTGATGGCGTATTATGGATAGTTGATCCAATTGATGGGACATTGAATTTTGTTCACCAACAAGAGAATTTTGCAATATCTATTGGTATATATATCGATGGAGAGAAATATGCAGGATTTGTATATGATGTAATGAATGATAAGATGTATCATGCTTTAGCTGGTAAAGGGGCATGGCTAAATGATGAACAACTAAAACCACTAGAAGATACTGAATTGAAAACGAGTTTGATATCAACAAATCCACTTTGGTTAACAAAAGAAAAACTTTCTGATATTTATGTGCCTATAGTAGACGATGCTAGAAGTACTAGAGCATATGGATCAGCAGCATTAGATTTTGCGAATGTAGCTAAAGGTATTACGAGTGCATATTTGACAATGAGATTACAACCATGGGACTTTGCAGGTGGATTAATAATCGCTGAAGAAGTAGGCGCTGTTGTCACGAATCAATTAGGAGAAAAGTTAAACATATTAGAAGCAAATTCTATATTAGTAGGTAATAAGTCTATACATCACGAATTATTCAATGAATACTTTTTACCACATAAAGCACTATTAGAACAAATTCATAATGATAGATTTAGAGGTAAATCATAGAGTTTAAAAAATAATTTATCTAAATCACAAATTGAAATAAAGCTTGGACATAAACGTCCTAGAAATTTAATAAGAGCAGAAATTCATTAGTAAGCCTGAATTTCTGCACTTATTTTTTGTATAAAATATTTTGGGGATGTCGTAGATTAACTTACGACTTAATCTACAACTTGGTCGGACTCTTCGATTAACTATTGGATTAATCTACAACTTGGTCGGACTCTTCGATTAACTTAGGACTTAATCTACGACTTGGTCGAACTCTTAGATTAACTTAGGACTTAATCTACGACTTGGTCGAACTCTTAGATTAACTTAGGACTTAATCTACAACTTGGTCGAACTCTTAGATTAACTTAGGACTTAATCTACAACTTAGTTGAACTCTTAGATTAACTAGTGACTTAATCTACAACTTGGTCGAACTCTTAGATTAACTTAGGACTTAATCTACAACTTGATCGAACTCTTAGATTAACTTAGGACTTAATCTACAACTTGATCGAACTCTTAGATTAACTTACGACTTAATCTAAGACTTGGCAGAACTCTTCGATTAACTAATGGATTAATCTACAACTTATCTCATTTTTCTATAAAAATAGCTATTAGCAACGATTTTGTGAAGTGCTGACGCCTGAGGGAATAGTATGTGAGAGAGACTACAGGCTCGAGCCATACCCCTAGGCAAGCATGCACGAACAAAATCGTAAGATTTTATAAAAATAGATATTGGTAACGATTTTGTGAAGTGCTGACGCCTGAGGGAATAGTATGTGTGAGAGACTACAGGCTCGAGCCATACCCCTAGGCAAGCATGCTCGAACAAAATCGTAAGATTTTATAAAAATAGATATTGGTAACGATTTTATGAAGTGCTGACGCCCGAGGGAATAGTATGCGTGAGAGACTACAGGCTCGAACTATACCCCTAGGCAAGTATGCACGTACAAAATCGTAAGATTATATAAAAAAATAAGCATATCACTATAAAACTGAAAAATTCAGTTAAGTGATATGCTTATTTATTTTGAGTTAGGATTTATGTCCCAAGCACATATTATGTCGTTTATGATTATAGCCAGCCGTTTTCACGGTATTTCTTTTTAAGTGTAAAACCAAATCCCATTGTTGCGACGATTAGCAAAACTGCTAATAGCATAAACAAAATAGAACCTTCAGCTAATGCAAAGCTAAACACTAAAAGGAAAAATGTTACAATTAAAGCAAGTAGTACAAAGATTGCTTTAGATTTTTTCATTTATATCCATCCTTTAACCGTTTTCATTACTTTATTATGCGTCACATGTTTATAAAAATCAACCGGTTGTTATAAAACTACTTAATTAAAAAAATGGGAATTTGAGTAAATATGTTCAATAATAGTTATTTTTCTAGCGTTTTATGTTATAATTATCAAGTTATAAATATAAGTCGAATAAAAAGTCGATTAATTTTAAATCGGAGAGGAAAATTTTTTGCATGACTAATTTAAGAGAGAATGTACGTAACATTGCAATTATTGCCCACGTTGACCACGGAAAAACAACACTAGTTGATGAATTATTAAAACAATCAGGTATTTTTCGTGAAAATGAACATATAGCAGAACGTGCGATGGATTCAAATGATATAGAAAAAGAACGAGGAATTACAATTTTAGCAAAGAATACGGCGATAGATTATAAAGAACACCGTATTAACATATTAGATACACCTGGACATGCTGACTTCGGAGGAGAAGTTGAGCGTATTATGAAAATGGTTGATGGTGTCGTTTTAGTTGTAGATGCATACGAAGGAACAATGCCACAAACACGTTTTGTACTTAAAAAAGCACTAGAACAAAATTTAAAACCAGTAGTAGTAGTGAACAAAATAGACAAACCTTCTGCTAGAGCAGAACAAGTTGTAGATGAAGTATTAGATTTATTTATCGAATTAGATGCTAATGACGAACAACTTGAATTCCCAGTTGTATATGCTTCTGCATTAAGTGGTACAGCAAGTTTAGATGCTGACAAACAAGATGAAAACATGCAATGTCTATATGAAACAATTTTAGATTACGTTCCTGCACCTATTGATAATAGAGATGAACCGTTACAATTCCAAGTTGCATTATTAGATTATAATGACTATGTTGGACGTATCGGAGTTGGACGTGTATTTAGAGGTACAATAAAAGTTGGACAACAAGTTTCACTAGTTAAAATTGATGGTACTGTTAAAAACTTCAGAGTATCTAAAATATTTGGTTTCTTTGGTTTAAACCGTGTTGAAATTGATGAAGCATACGCTGGCGACTTAATCGCAGTAAGTGGTATGGAAGATATCAACGTTGGTGAAACAGTTACACCTCATGATAATGTTGAAGCATTACCTGTTCTACGTATTGATGAACCAACATTAGAAATGACTTTCTCAGTAAATAATTCACCATTTGCTGGTAAAGAGGGTACTTTTGTTACTGCTCGTAAAATCGAAGAAAGATTAGAAACTCAATTAGAAACAGACGTATCTTTACGTGTAACACCAACTGAATCACCTGATTCATGGGTAGTTGCTGGACGTGGGGAATTACATTTATCTATTTTAATTGAAAATATGAGACGTGAAGGTTTTGAATTGCAAGTTTCTAAACCTCAAGTTATTGTTAAAGACGTTGATGGTGTTAAATCAGAGCCATACGAACGTGTTCAAATTGACGTACCAGATGAATATACTGGTGCAATTATTGAATCATTAGGTTCTCGTAAAGGTGAAATGTTAGATATGCAATCTAACGAAAATGGTCAAACTAAATTAATCTTTATGGTACCAGCTCGTGGATTAATTGGTTACTCAACTGAATTCATGTCAATGACTCGTGGTTATGGAATTATTAACCATACATTCGATTCATATCGTCCAAGAATTAAAGGACGTATTGGCGGAAGAAGAAATGGTGTTCTTGTTTCTATCGATAAAGGTGTAGCAAGTACTTATGCTATCATGAACTTAGAAGATAGAGGCGTAAACTTCATGGAACCTGGAACAGAAGTATATGAAGGAATGATCGTTGGGGAAAACACTCGTGAAAATGACCTAACTGTAAACATTACAAAAGTTAAAGCAGCTAACAATATTCGTTCAGCTACAAAAGAACAAACAACTACTATGAAAAAACCAAGAATTTTAACACTTGAAGAAGCATTAGAATACTTGAATGATGATGAATTAGTAGAAGTAACACCAGAATCTATTCGTTTAAGAAAAAAAATCTTAGATAAATCAGAAAGAGAAAGAGCTCAGAAGAGACAAAAAATGGCTGAACAAGAAGAGGAGTGATATAGATGCTCTTAGTTGCTAAAAATGTAAGTGTTAATCCAACAGACAGGCTTTCATTTTTTGGTAAGTTATTTAGAGTAGATGAGAACCCAGAGCTTGGTATGTGGCTTTTATTATTAACAATATTCGTATTAAGTGCGATAGTTTATAATTTAGGGTTTGCAAGAAAACTTAAGTTTTGGCAAAACATTATTATCTATATATTACTGTTTTTAGGTTGTTTATTATTAACATTTCTTGCAGTATTTTTACCTGTAGGAGAAAGTTTAATAATAGCAGCAATTGTTTTAGGTCTTTATCGCTACAGACTTCATAAAGAAAGACGTAGCCAAAAACAACAATAAAAAAAGGTAGCTCATTGTGAGCTGCCTTTTTTTATTTCTAAGATTTTGGTTTATCTAATTTACTTTTACAGTCATCACACATAAATGTACGAATAGGGTGATTTCTTAGTCGTTTTGCTTCTTTAGATTTAGAATCTAAATTAACGATAGAATCACAGATTATACATTTAGCTTTCATAATCATGGTTAAACAACCTCAATTTCAGCTACATAGCTGAATTTATTTTGATATCCATTTTCTTGATCATAAGTGAAAGCATCAATCTTACCATCTTTATAAATCATTTTTCCTTCTTTAGAAAAGTGGAAGAATAAGTATGGCCAGTTTTCAATCGGTATTTCTATTGAATCAGTATCATTTTTTAAAACAACTTTAGTCGCATTATCATTCGGTTCAGAATTCTTTATGAAAGGCATTGCATTAATTACGAAGCTTTCTTGTAGAAATGAACGTTTTTTGTAAGTTGTTTCGCTATTTAAAGTAGGTGGCATTGTAGCACCTTCTAAAATAGCACGGTTCCATGCTACATTGTTCTCAAATTCAATTGGTCTTTCTCCATTAAAGATTCCTTGTTCTAAATCTTCAATTTTTACTTTACGATCATCAAATATCCAAGTTGTTGCGTCTAGTGTAATAGTAAATTTTGAATTCCCTTTAATTTGTATCAATTTTTTCACTCCTATCAAATTCACAATTTAATTTTAACATACTTGTAATTAATAACCTTCTGTTTTCGCTTGCAATTTTCACATTTCTAGTCTAAAATTTTATAAGTATAGAAACATAAAAAATTAAGGGGGAGTATGTCATGCATAACGATTCAGAAATTTGTCAAAAGGCATATGACCAATTATATAACGATTCTGAAAAAATCCTTCAGTTAATAAAGGTACAAATGGACAACTTAACAATGCCTCAATGTCCTTTATACGAGGAAGTTTTAGATACGCAAATGTTTGGTCTTCAAAAGGAAGTAGATTTTGCAGTACAAATTGGACTTGTTGATAGAGAAAAGGGTCAGACACTTATGGCAAGTTTAGAAAAGGAACTATCTAAATTGCATGATGCTTTCACAAATGCTTAAATGATACAAAGTCTAGAGAGGAGAAATCTTTCTTTAGACTTATTTTTTTAGAATTGGAATGAGTAGATGGACTATATTAAAAGTTTTTTTCAGTACATTAAGAATTACTCAAAATACATAGATTTCACATTGTTAATAACGTATATTATTTTATCTTTGATAGGTTTAGTCATGGTATATAGTGCAAGTATGGTAGCTGCTACAAAAGGTACTTTAACTGGTGGTATACCTGTTGCAGGCACATACTTTTTCATTAGACAATTATTGTATTGTATAGTAGGATTTTCCATTGTCTTTTTCATGTCATACTTTATGCATATTAATATTTTGAAAAATAAGCGTGTTCAACAAATCGTGATATTCACTATTTTTGGATTACTTATACTAACATTATTAATTGGTACTGAAATTAATGGTGCGAAAAGTTGGATTAACCTCGGATTTATGAATTTACAAGCTTCAGAAATATTAAAAGTAGCTATGATTTTATATTTATCTTTTATTATTGATAAAAGACGAAATCGACTCAAACAGTTTAAACTTGCACTAATGATGCCATTGTTCCTAATTGGTACTTGTATAGGATTAGTTTTATTACAAAATGATACTGGACAAGCACTTATACTTTGTATGATTGTATTATGTATATTTGCTTATTCTGGAATAGGTATTAAGGCAATTTTAAAATGGTCTGGTCCTATCTTTGCAGGTGTAGTGTTATTAGTTATTTTTAGTATTGTATTTAAAGGTGGCATATTATCTCAGCACCAAGCTGACCGTTTCCATGTGCTTGAAAATCCATTCAACTATGAGAGTGGTATCGGTTATCACTTAGCTAACTCGTTATTAGCAATTGGTAATGGAGGTATTTTTGGTAAAGGATTAGGTAATGGTATTATGAAATTAGGTTATTTGCCTGAACCACATACCGATTTTATCTTTGCAGTTATTGCTGAAGAATTAGGGTTAGTAGGAGTGCTAATCATTCTTGGTTTACTACTATTTATTGTATATAAAGGATTTTTATATGCAGCATTAACAGATTCTTATTTCTTTAAACTTGTATGTGTAGGAATCTCAAGTTATATAGGTGTACAAACGTTTGTTAACTTAGCTGGTATTTCTGGAACTATACCATTGACGGGTGTCCCTTTACCATTTATGACATTTGGTGGTTCGTCTATGTTGAGTTTAAGTATAGCTACAGGAATCTTACTTTTAACTGCTAAACAAATTAGAATTGATCAATATCACAGAAAATAATATGTGCATATTTAATCAGTGAATTTAATAAATTATATGAAAAAAGCGGATTATAGTAGAATATAATCCGTTTTTTTTATATAATAGACTAATATATTGTTTTTAGAATATTCAAATACATTGAGGGGAGCCTCCAATTATGAGCAAAATAAACAAATTATTAGTAGCCAATCGAGGCGAAATTGCAATTAGAATTTTTAGGGCGGCAACAGAATTAGATATTGAAACAGTAGCAATTTATTCTAATGAGGATCTAGGAGCTTTACATAGATATAAAGCTGATGAATCATATTTAGTTGATGAAAATCTTGGACCAACAGAAAGTTATTTAGATATAGAAGCGATTATTAAAGTAGCTAAAAAAGCAGATGTCGATGCGATACATCCGGGGTATGGCTTTTTAAGTGAAAATGAAACTTTTGCAAAACGATGTGCTGAAGAAGGCATTAAATTTATTGGTCCAGAACTTAAACATTTAGATATGTTTGGCGATAAAGTTAAAGCGAGAGCAACAGCTATTGAAGCTGGAGTACCAGTTATCCCTGGGACAGAAGGTTCTGTACAATCTTTTGAAGAAGTTGAAGAATTTACAAAACAAAGTGGGTTTCCAGTAATTATTAAAGCTATCTCAGGTGGCGGCGGTAAAGGTATGCGTATCGTAAATGATGCAAGTGAATTAGAAGATGCCTATCAACGTGCTAAATCTGAAGCTGGCAAATCATTTGGAAATAGTGAAGTTTATGTCGAAAAATACATAGATCAACCTAAACATATCGAAGTACAAGTAATAGGGGACGAACACGGCAATCTCGTTCACTTATACGAAAGAGACTGCTCAGTTCAACGAAGACATCAAAAAGTTGTAGAGGTAGCACCATCTGTATCATTAGGTGATGAGCTTAGACATCGTATTTGTGATGTAGCCCTAGACTTAATGAATAAAATCGGTTACGTGAACGCAGGTACTGTAGAATTTTTAGTTTCAGGCGATGAGTTTTACTTTATTGAAGTAAATCCACGTGTACAAGTAGAACATACAATTACAGAAATGGTAACTGGTGTGGATATAGTTAAGACTCAAATATTAGTTGCTGAAGGTGAAAATTTATTTGGCGATAAAATTGAAATGCCTAAGCAAGAAGATATTAAAACTTTAGGTTTTGCAATTCAAAGTCGTATTACAACTGAAGATCCTTTAAATGACTTTATGCCTGATACAGGTAAAATTATTGCTTATCGTTCAAGTGGTGGCTTTGGAGTTAGACTAGATGCTGGTGATGGGTTTGAAGGTGCAGAAATTTCGCCTTATTATGATTCTCTATTAGTGAAAGTATCAACTCACGCAATGTCATTAAGACAAGCAACTGAAAAGATGTTACGTTCCCTTAAAGAAATGAGAATTAGAGGTATTAAAACTAACATTCCATTCCTTTATAACGTAGTAAACCATGAGAAATTTGCTAAAGGTACTTATACAACTAAATTCTTAGAAAACAATCCAGAATTATTTGAAATAACACCATCACGAGATAGAGGTACTAAGACACTACAATATATTGGTAATATATCTGTAAATGGTTTTCCAAGTGTTGAAAAAAGAGAAAAGCCTCATTTTGAAAAATTTAAAATAGAAGAAGTAACAAAAGAAGAACTATCAGCTTTATCAGGTACTAAACAAATTCTAGAACAACAAGGTCCAGAAGGCGTTAGTAAATGGTTAAAAGAACAAGAAGAAGTTCTTTTAACAGATACTACATTTAGGGATGCACATCAATCACTATTAGCAACTCGTATGAGAACTTATGATATGTTGCAAATTGCACCTGAAACTGCGAAATATTTAAATGATGCCTTCTCATTAGAAATGTGGGGCGGTGCAACATTTGATGTAGCTTATAATTTCTTAAAAGAAAATCCATGGGAACGTTTAACTAGATTACGTAAAAAAATACCTAATGTATTATTCCAAATGTTATTAAGAGCATCAAACGCAGTAGGTTATAAAAACTACCCAGATAATGTTATAGAAAAATTTGTTCAAGAAAGTGCAGATGCTGGTATAGACGTATTTAGAATATTTGATTCACTAAACTGGTTAGATCAAATGAAAGTTGCCAATGAAGCGGTACAAAAATCAGGAAAAATTTCTGAAGGTGCTATTTGTTATACGGGTGATATTCTAAATCCAGAAAGATCAAATGTATATACTTTAGATTATTACGTCAATTTAGCAAAAGAATTACAAAGTGAAGGTGTTCATATTCTTGGTATAAAAGATATGGCAGGTTTATTGAAACCTAAAGCTGCATATGAACTAATTAGTGAATTGAAAACACAAATTGACATACCTATTCACTTGCATACACACGATACAAGCGGAAATGGTTTATTAATATATCAAAGTGCTATTAGAGCAGGTGTAGATGTAATAGATACAGCAGTTGCAAGTATGAGTGGAACAACATCTCAACCTTCTGCAAACTCTTTATATTATGCTTTAAGTGGTAACGATAGAGATGTAAGAACAAATATAGATTGCCTAGAAAGATTATCTCAATATTGGGATACAGTAAGAAATTATTATTCTGACTTTGAAAGTGATATTCGTTCACCACATACTGAAATTTATCAACATGAAATGCCAGGTGGACAATATTCTAACTTGAGCCAACAAGCTAAAAGTTTAGGTTTAGGTGAAAGATTTAATGAAGTTAAAGATATGTATAAACGAGTTAACTTATTATTTGGAGATATCGTTAAAGTAACACCATCTTCAAAAGTAGTAGGTGATATGGCATTATACATGGTTCAAAATGATTTAGACGAACAAAGTGTTATTAAAAGAGGAAACTCATTAGACTTTCCTGAATCAGTAGTGTCATTCTTTAAAGGCGAAATCGGCCAACCAGTAAACGGATTTAATAAAGAATTACAAAAAGTAATTTTAAAAGGTCAAAAAGCAATTGAAAAACGACCTGGCGAATTATTAAAACCGGTTGATTTTGATGCTTTACGAGAAGAGTTACAAACTAAACAACAAGGTGAAGTTACAGAACAAGATTTAATAAGCTATGCAATTTATCCTAAAGTTTATGAACAATATATTAAGACTTATGAAAGTTTCGGTAATTTATCATTGTTAGATACACCAACATTCCTATTTGGTATGGCTAAGAATGAAACAGTAGAAATAACGATAGATAAAGGTAAAATTCTTATCGTTAAATTACTTTCAATTGGTCATGTATACGAAGATGGACATCGTTGGGTATATTACGAATTAAACGGACAACCAAGAAAAGTATATGTAAAAGATGAACACGTAAAAGTTTCTGAAGCTGTACTTCAAAAAGCGGATTTAAGTAATGAATCTCACATCGGAGCTCAAATGCCTGGAACTATATCAGAAGTTAAAGTTAAACAAGGCGATGAAGTCAAACAAGGTGATGCATTAATCATTACAGAAGCAATGAAGATGGAAACAACAATTCAAGCGCCATTTGATGGCACAATCAGTAATATTTATGTTTCAGCTGGTGACAGTATTCAAACACATGATTTAATTATTACGATAGACAAAGCAGAATAATAGATAAAAAAAGCCTCTTAATTCTTATTGTAAAAGAATTAAGAGGCTTTTTTAAATAATTATAATTTTCGTTTGGATCTTCTAATAAGCATAATGAAATAGCATAATAAGCCAAATAGTAATGTAATGAATAATGCATGAAGTAATGCAATAAATAAATTCACTCTAGTTATTACGGATAACGCACCAGTCGTAACTTGTAAACATACTAATATGAATGCTAATAGCCAGCCGTACTTAATGACACGATATTGTGTATAATTTTTAAATGCATGAATGAAAATGTATAAGATCCATATAAATATGAAAAATGCTAATGTTCTATGAGACATTTGAACCCATTCATAAAAGTTTTGTGGTAACCCAATATTTCCATTTTGGCAAAGTGGCCAACTTAAACATGCTAAACTCGCATCTGCATGTCTAACTAATGCGCCTGAATATATTACGAAGTAAATGTATGTTGTTACAGCGAAAGTGTGAAACTTTAAATGATTATTTATTATTAAACTAGTTGCTTCGAATTTCTTGTCAACTTCATAAATGATTAATGTAAGTAATAAAACTGAAGCAAAGCTAATAAGTGATATTCCAAAGTGTAAAGATAAAATAAAAGCATTTTGTTGCCAAATAACTGCGGCAGCACCAATAAGTGCTTGTGCAAAAATAAATGCAATACTTGTTATCGATAGAGGTTTAACTTCTCTAATGTGTCCTAATTTAACCCAGCTTATATAAGAAAGCATACAAACTAATATAAGTGCTAAACCAGACACACCTCTATGAGCTAATTCTATAATCGTTTCAATTGGCCAATCTGAAGGAATGAAAGATCCATGACATAATGGCCAAGAACTACCACAACCATCAGCAGAACCAGTTTTAGTTACGAGTGCTCCACCTAATTGTACAAATAACATTACGATTGTCGCTAGAGTTGCTAGCCATTTCAAAAATTTATCACTAAACAATACGAACACCTCAAGTAAAATTTAAATTCATATTTATAGTACATAAAATGGGCTATATTCTAAAATAAACCTTATTTATATTTAAAAATATGATAGAATTTAAGAGAACAACGTATTAACAATTGTTATTACTTTAATACGATTCTGATTTAAACACTAATATCTATAGTATAACAATGAATGAGCATTGTAAATGTTACACAATAATGACTTTTTATGCGTACTCAGAAGGAGTAATAAAATGTCAAAATTTTGTTTCAAAAATGTATAGATTATGTGACAATTTTCATATATCATTGAGTTATATGTGAAAGATAATGGAAGGAGGGACAAAATTGCAACAAAATCAATATAGTGTGACTTCTGAAAAAGACATAGGCACAGGACGTCTCACGTTATATGAAATTAAAGCCATCATTAAAATGGGTCTTGTTCAAGGGAATCTGATCCCAACATTTGCAGGTGCATGGCTTGCAATAGTATTTGGTGGATTTAACTTCTTCCAAAGTTTGCCGATTGTACTATTAATGATAGTAGGGTCAACACTTATTATGGGTGGAGCTTGTGCTATTAACAATTACTACGATCAAGATATTGATTCTATAATGCCATCAAAACAAAAAAGACCAACTGTTAATGGAAGAATCAGTGATCGCCACTTAATTCAATTGAGTTTTGGACTAATGATTTTGGGTGAAATTTTACTATTCATGATTAATATTCCAACAGGGATAATTGGATTGCTTGGAATATTTGGTTATGTCGTGTTGTACTCAATTTGGTCTAAGAGACATACCGTATGGAATACGGTAGTTGGTAGTTTTCCAGGTGCAATACCACCATTAATTGGTTGGGCGAGTATTGATCCATCATTAAGTCCGCTTGCATGGACACTATTTTTAGTGTTATTCGCATGGCAACCTGCTCACTTTTATGCTCTTGCTTATCGTCGTAAAGATGAATATGCTTTAGCTAATATACCAATGTTACCATCTGTAAAAAGCTTTAATAGAACGCGTTTGAGTATGTTACTTTGGGTAGTACTTTTATTACCTTTACCGTTCTTGATGACTCAATTAGGTACTGTATTTATAGTTATTGCTACATTACTTAATATAGCTTGGATGATATTAGCTTTAAATGGATTTAAAAAAGAAATAAACAAATCAAAATGGGCTACGAGTATGTTTGTATTTTCTTTAAACTATCTTGTTATTTTCTTTGTAATGACGGTTTTAGTTACTGTTGTACAATTAATATAATTAATATGAATGAATGCATGAAAGAGGGGTTAAACGAATGAAGACACGTTTAAAAAACACGAAAATGTTTGCTTTGCTTGCGACACTGCTATTTGTGTTAGCAGGTTGTGGCGAAAAACATTTATCAGTACTTCGACCAGCTGGTGAAGTAGCTGATAAACAATTCTTTTTATTAATGCTTTCTATAGGCATTATGTTGCTAGTTATTGTTGTAGTTGTTATTATTTTCTTAATTGCAATGATTAAATTCCGTCGAAAAAAATTAGGTGAAGATTTTGTACCTAAAGATGTTGAAGGTAATCATAAATTAGAATTAGTTTGGACAATCGTTCCAATTCTTTTACTTATTATTTTAGCTATCCCAACAGTAATACTTACGTTCTCATTAGGAGATACTAAAGCTATCGACAAAGTGGATGAAAAAGGTGAAAGTAAAGAGCTTGTAATAGATGTTACTGCTAACCTTTATTGGTGGGAGTTTAGTTATCCAAACGAAAAAATTGTTACAAGCCAAGAACTTGTAGTACCTACAGATAAAAAAGTTTACTTCAGATTACATTCTGCTGATGTTAAACACTCATTCTGGGTACCTGCAGCTGGTGGTAAAATGGATACTAACGTAGAAGGAATTAATAAATTCTACTTAGAATTCAATGATAAAAAAGCAAAAGATGTTAAAAATTTATTCTACGGTAAATGTGCTGAGCTTTGTGGACCTTCACATGCATTAATGGACTTTAAAGTAAAAGCCTTACCACAAGATGATTTTGACAAATGGGTTAAAGATATGAAATCTGTTGATAAACCTGTAGCTGCTACTTCTAGCCAAGCTAAAGAAGGTGAAAAGGTATTTAATAAATCATGTGCAGGATGTCACGCTGTTACACCAACAGGAGAAGGTGCTAAAGGACCTAACCTTACTAACTTTGGTGATCGTGATTTAATTGCAGGTTATTTAGAACATGATGAAGAAAACCTTAAAAAATGGATAAAAGACCCAGAAAGTATTAAACCAGGAAATAAAATGACTGATCAATACAAAGTTTCTGATGAAGACATTGATGCTTTATCTGCCTACTTAATGGAAAGAAAAGTCGATAAGTAAGAATTGAAAGGGAGGTTACTCTAGTGTCTACTCAAAGTAAAAAGGGGTTTGGATCAACTGTTTGGGACTTTTTAACAACTGTTGACCACAAAAAAATTGCTATTTTATATTTAATTGCTGGGGGATTATTCTTTGCTGTTGGTGGAATAGAAGCAATGTTAATCCGTATTCAGTTAATAGTTCCAGAAAATGACTTTGTGTCAGCTGGCCTGTTTAATGAAATTATAACTATGCATGGTACAACGATGATATTCTTAGCTGCAATGCCTTTGCTATTTGGCTATATGAATGCTGTTGTTCCATTACAAATTGGTGCACGAGATGTTGCATTTCCATTCTTAAATGCATTAGGTTTTTGGTTATTCTTCTTCGGTGGAGTATTCTTAAACTTATCATGGGTTTTAGGTGGAGCACCTGATGCAGGTTGGACATCTTATGCAAGTTTGGCACTTGAATCTGCCGGACATGGTATTAACTTCTATGCTCTAGGGCTGCAAATTTCTGGTGCTGGTACTTTAATTGCTGGTATTAACTTTGTAGCTACAATTGTTAATATGAGAGCACCGGGTATGACGTATATGCGTATGCCATTAATGACTTGGACAACATTTGTTGCTTCAACTTTAATCGTATTTGCGTTTCCACCATTAACTATCGGTATATTCTTGTTAATATTCGATAGAATGTTTGGTACATCATTCTTTGTTGCTTCTCAAGGTGGTAACACAATCATTTGGGAACATTTATTCTGGATCTTTGGACACCCAGAAGTTTATATTCTAGTTTTACCAGCGTTTGGTATTTTCTCTGAAATTATACCTGTATTCGCTAGAAAAAGATTATTTGGTTACTCAGCGATGGTATTCGCTACAGTATTAATTGGTTTCTTAGGATTTATGGTATGGGCTCACCATATGTTCACAGTAGGACTAGGTCCAGTAGCTAACGCTATTTTCGCTGTTGCAACTATGGCAATCGCTGTACCGACAGGTGTTAAAATATTTAACTGGTTGCTCACTGTATGGGGCGGTAGTGTTGAATTTACGACACCAATGTTATATGCATTATTCTTCATACCATCATTCGTTATGGGTGGCGTAACAGGTGTCATGCAAGCATCAGCTCCTGCTGACTATCAATTACATGACTCGTACTTTATCGTTGCTCACTTCCATTATGTAATCGTTGGTGGTGTAGTATTTGCGCTATTAGCAGGTTTACATTATTGGTTCCCATTAATTGCTGGAAAAATGTTAAGTGAAAAACTAGGTAAAATCACATTCTGGTTATTCTTCATTGGTTTCCATTTAACATTCTTAATCCAACATTTCTTAGGACTATGGGGTATGCCTCGTCGAGTATTTACATATCTACCAGGACAAGGATATGATATACCAAACTTAGTATCTTCAATTGGTGCTTTATTTATGGCTGTAGCTGTAATTATAGAAGTAACTAACGTTGTAATTACATTAATTAAAGGTGAAAAAGTTGGTAAAGATGCATGGGGAGATGGCCGTACTTTAGAATGGTCATTACCAATACCTACGCCACATTATAACTTTGCACAAACACCTTTAGTTCGTGGTCTAGATGCATTATGGGTTGAGAAAACTCATGGTGATGGAAAAATTCTTCCAGCAGAATCACTAGATGAAATACACATGCCTAACAATTCATTTGTTCCATTTATGCAAGCATTTGGACTATTTGTAGCATCATTCGGTGCAATGTATTTTGCAGATGGTAAAGAATGGGCTCTAGATGCTGTTAAAGACTTAAATGAAAAACCTTGGGCAGTATATGTACTTATTCTTGGATTAGCAATTACTGCAGGAAGTATGATTGTAAGATCACTTAAAGATGATCATGGTCATCATATTTCTAAAGAAGAATTATTAGAGTATGAAAGGGGTGAGCGTTAATGTCACATGAAGAAGTTAAATTTACAGCTGACAATTGGCCTGACCATCCTGAAACAGCATCTATGGAAGGTAAAAATAAACTCGTAGGTTTCTGGGTATTCCTTGGTGGAGAAGTTGCATTATTCGCTTCATTATTTGCAACATACTTAGCATTAAAAGATGCTGTACCAAGTGAAGATCATTTATTAGCTAAAGATTTATTCCACTTACCATTAGCGTTCGTAATGACGATGTTATTATTAACATCATCTTTAACAAGTGTTTATGCTTTATACCATTTACGTAACTTTAATGCTAAAGGCGTATTCATTTGGATAGGTGTTACAGTCTTGCTAGGTTTAGGTTTCTTAGGACTTGAAATTTATGAGTTCGTAGAGTATGTTCATCAAGGCCATACATTCCGTTCAAGTGCTTTTGGTAGTGCATTCTACTTCTTAGTAGGAACGCACGGTTTCCACGTTGTTATTGGACTAGTATGGTTAACATTACTTATATTCCGTAACAAAGCTAGAGGTTTAAGTATTTATAATGCACATAAATTTAATACTGCTGCTCTGTATTGGCACTTTATTGATGTTGTATGGGTGTTTATCTTTACAGTAGTATACTTGATGGGAGCGTTAGGATAATATGAGCCAACAAATAAATCATGACGCACAGGCACTTAAAGCATATAAGAAACGTAAAAGTACAAAAGAAATGCGCATGCAAGTTACTAACTTTGCAATTATGATTTTTGTTACATTTGTTGCTTTCGCACTTGTTGCTGCAGAGTTTCCTAAAGAATTTGTTATACCAGTAATTTTAGGTTTAGCTGTTTTACAAGTAGTATTACAATTTTACTATTTCATGCATATGAAAGCTGAAAAACATGGTGTATCTAAACTGTTTATGATAACAGGCATATTCTTTGGATTATCATTTGTTGTAACTTTCCTTTATATTGTATGGTTAGGCGATCCATTATTCGTTAAAACAAAATAATGATTTTAAGACTCAAAAACTTTGTTATATAAGTTTTTGAGTCTTTTTCTATATTTGGTCATATCATTGTCATAACTATTTATTTTGTTGGGTTGTTTAACTTTGAATTAAATTTTATAATAAGAGTAATGACTTTATGGGGAAGTGTTTAGATGGGTAACTTAACCTCAATATCAATATTTGGATTTTGGGCAAATTGGACTCCGTTCTTTTTTGTAGGGGTATTATGCGTAATTATTTTATATTTTTTAATCTGTGGAAAATGGTATAAAGATATTCCTGGAGGCAGACCTTTAAGAAAAGGTGAAGCAGTTTTATTTGTTATATTAATGCTATCAATATATTTATTAGAAGGTGGACCAATCGATCTACTTTCACATATTATTTTTAGTTTTCATATGTTACAAATGGCTTTGTTGTTTTTAATTATTGTGCCAATGCTGTTTTTTGCAATTCCAGAATACATTGTTAAATATGTAGAAGAATTACCTGTTATTAATAAAATAGTAAAATTGTTCACAAAACCAATTTTAGCTATATTTCTTTTCAACGGATTATTCTCTGTATACCACATACCACTAGTGTTAGATACGTTAAAACAAGATGTTGTATTACATGATTTGTACACAATTATATTATTCATTAGTGCATGGTTTATGTGGCATCCTATATTCAATAGACATATATCTGAAGAAAATCAAATGTCTAATATTAAAAAGATACTTTATATTTTCTTCATTGGTGTACTCTTAACACCGTCATGTGGTCTAATTATCTTTAGTGGAAATGCTATGTACGACACATACACGTCTGGAGAGGCGTGGTTAGGCGCTATGACTTTATGTGTACCTGCAGACACATTGAATGCTGTTGTCCAAGGTACAGGCTTATCTGGTCCAGAATACTTTACGAATTTTTCACCATTAGAAGATCAACAAACTGGTGGCGTCATAATGAAAGTAATGCAAGAAATCGTCTTTGGAGTATATCTATACATTATATTTATAAGATGGTTCCGTTATGAGAGAAAAAATGAAAAACAAATTACTGAAGATAGTTTGAGAAAATTACAAGAAAGAAAAGCTTTATATAATCAATTTAGATAGGATGTATAAAAATGAATTTACCTATATTACCGACAATTAGTACAACATTTATAGTATTAAGCGCAGTCTTAGTAGCTATTGGTTGGTACTTTATATCACAAAGAAAGATCGAAACACACAAAAAATTTATGTTATCAGCTGCAGTTGCTGCTGTAATATTCTTTACAATTTACGCTAGTAGAACAATATTTATAGGTAACACATCTTTTGGTGGACCTGATAGCATCAAGATTTATTATACTATATTTTTAATTTTCCATATTACACTTGCTACAGTTGGTGCTATTATGGGGATATATACGATTTATTTAGGCTTGAAGAATAAACTAGAGCGACATCGTAAGTTTGGACCTGTAACTTCAATTATATGGTTCTTTACAGCTATTACAGGCGTAGCAGTTTATTTATTACTATATGTTTTCTATCATGGCGGAGAAACAACTTCTATGATCAAAGCAATTTTAGGGCATTAATATAATGTTAGTGCTTGGGACATAAATCTCAACGCAAAATAAATAAGCATATCACTTACCTGATTTTTTAAAGGTTACAGTGATATGCTTATTTTTTCATCTTACGATTTTGTACGTGCATGCTTGCCTAGGGTATGGTTCGAGGCTGTAGTCTCTCACGCATACGGTTCCCTCAGCCTCTTAGTTATAGAGCAGCTATATTTGCACTAGTTGAGAGAAGTGTGAGTAAGGGTATCTATAATTACACAAGTTGAGAGAAGTGTGAGCAAGGGTATCTATAATTACACAAGTTGAGAGAAGTGTGAGTAAGGGTATCTATAATTACACAAGTTGAGAGAAGTGTGAGTAAGGGTATCTATAATTACACAAGTTGAGAGAAGTGTGAGTAAGGGTATCTATAATTACACAAGTTGAGAGAAGTGTGAGTAAGGGTATCTATAATTACACAAGTTGAGAGAAGTGTGAGTAAGGGTATCTATAATTACACAAGTTGAGAGAAGTGTGAGCAAGGGTATCTATACTTACACAAGTCTAAAGAAGTGTGAGTAAGGGTATCTATATTTACACAAGTCTAAAGAAGTGTAAGTAAGGGTATCTATATTTACACAAGTCGGAAGTAGCGTGAATGATTTTTAAAAAAATAAAAGCAGATATTCAATTTTAATAATGAATTTCTGCTCTTAATAGAATTCTAGGACAGTTATGTCCTAAGCTCATTTTTCTATATTTTAAAGTCTGTTTTGATAATACCTGATTCTAGAATCGTTTTGATTACAATTAAAACAAGTGGTCCTATAAAGAATCCTATGAAACCAAGTAATTTTAATCCAATAAACATTGAAATTAAAGTGGGCAATGGTGTTAAACCAACGCCTGTACCAAAGATTTTAGGTTCTAATATCTTTCTTTGTACTAATAAAACAATTGATAATATTATGAGTTGGATACCTAAAGTTGGGTCTCCAATAATATAAGCATAAATTGCCCATGGGATTGTTAATCCTGTTGCACCGATAATTGGTAATAGGTCAACAAACCAAATGAATAGGCTAATAATAAAGGCAGATTCTACGCCGATAATGAGAAGGCCTAAGTATGTAAATACCCATGTAATAAAGCTTAAGACAATTGTTGCTGTAAGCATTCCAATTATAGAATGTCCAATTTTGTTATATATTTTATACACTTCTCGGTATGTTGCAGGATATAAATGTTTTTTTATGAAACGATGAATATTAGGTATTTCTAACATAAATAAAAATAATGCTACTAGAAAAACAACAAGACTGATGATAAATCCAGGTAATGAAGAAACAACTTCTGTTATATTTTGTACACTAAAATAATGAGTGATGGAATCTCTCAATGTAGCTACAAAATTTTGCAGTTCTTTATTGATTGTTTCAGCCATTTCATCTGGCAACACTGCTTTCATTTTATCATTGTACTGTTCTATAACTTTTATTAATAAATTTATTCTATTAGGTAAGTCTTTTATAAATAAGACGATTTGATCAATTAATTTTGTTAAAAATAAATAAATTAAAAATCCTGTTACCGTAATCAGCAAAGTGTATATAATGGTTACACTCCATTTACGGCTATTGATTTTTTGCGATAATTTATTAACTAAAGGGTTAAATGCAAGTGCAATAATAAATGCCAAAATTAACGGTATAGAAATGGGTATAATAAAATAAATAAATAGAATTAATAAAATTATGATGATAAATATGCTAATGCTTCGTTTGTTTATCCATTTTTTCATAATTATTACCTCTTTACTGAACTTATGTATAAATTAAGAGACGTGAAAAATCACGTCTCCGTTTATATCTTTTTGGATTTGTTTAATTAATGAGCACCTAATGTATTTAATGCTTTAATATCTGACGTAATTCGTTCAATTAATAAATTACAATGTGCAACTAAATTATCTGGATAGACTTCATCATCACCGTATTCAACACCTGTTGGATAGTAATGCTTACCTAGATAAGGATCCATTAATTGAATTGTTGCGTTATTTGCACCAACGTCCCCTTTAAGTGCATAACCTGGAATTCTTAAGTAATAAATACCTTCACTGATTTCATATTTGAAATCATAAGTGATACGTTCGTAATCCCAATGTCCACCAGCTACAAAACCATGCTTATTCATAACATCTTTTAATAGTTCTTGTTCAATGATAACCTTTTCAAGACTTGTATTATCAAATACCATGTATTTTTCCTCCCTCTATGTACCTTTAAGTTTATTTTATGATAAAAGCTTCAATGTTGCAATGTACATTTAAATTTAATAAGATTATTAAGATTTCGATTGATTTAACTAAAAGTTTTACTGTAAAATGATATAATTATAATTAGGAATAAAAGAGGAGGTAAATAGTTGAAAAATATTATTATTAAAGTTGTAGCAATAACTATTTTAATCATTGTACTCTTTTATTTATTCTATTCACCTAAATTAGAATTTGATGTATTGAAGAATCCAAATTACTCTCATGATAAAGCAAATGAAAATTACTATGAACAACAAGCTGAAAAATCAACAGGCAACGCTAAGTTGAAAGAAGGCGTTGGTACATATGTTTATAAAGATATAGGCGAAGTCATAGATGATTTAGGGGAACCAGATAGGGTATATAAGACAGAGCACGATAGAAAGAATTATGTCTTTAAAAATAAAGAACATTATTATTTAGTTTCGGCTAAAAATAATAAAGTATCATCCATATATGCTACAGGTAATAAAGTTGATGTTTCACCAATAAAAATGAAACAAGAGGCTACGAAATTCTTTAATGGAACGAATATAGATATGGAACCTGTTATTGATAGTTCGTATGGTAAGTATAAACTTGAATTATCTGAAAGAGATATTAAGACTCAGTTGCTTATTAAATATGGTAATGTGTATGCTCAAGTATTAATCGATAGTGAAACAAATGAAGTCATGGGCGTGAAATTTATGGACTCAGATGTAGTTATCGAACATGCACCATTTTCAATGTCGAAAATCTCAAGTGATCATGATAAGAAACTTAAGCGATCTGATAAGCAAAACTTCCATTCACACATTAATAAAGATTTAACACTTCTTGAAATCGTTAATGAAATAAGAGAAATGAAGGGTGTTAAACCATTAGAGATGAATGATCAATTGACATATATCACTCAATTGGAAGCTGATTCTATTGAAGATGACGTTGATGAAGAAGAAGCTGTTAAATCATTGGAAGATGGTATAATGAAACATATCAACGATCAAAATATTGAATACGAAACAATAAATCAAAATTTAGCATATAATTTTTATGACGTACCAACTTTAGTAAACAGCTGGTTGAATAATAATTCATATAGAGAAAAGTTATTAGGTAGTCAATATGATGAATTTGGTGCTGGTAATTCACGCGAATACTATTCACTTGTTTTTAAAGAAAATAAAAAATAAGGAGGCATCATGTTATGTTTACTGTAGAAACAGTTAATATATTAGATCAATCTGATGAATTAAGTTCATGTATAAAAGAATCACTCATTTATCAAGAGTATCAAGAAGCAAAATATAAACTTGAGACAGATTTAGAAGTGAAAATATTAAGACAAAAGTTTGACCAAATTAAATCACATTACGATGATTGTCTGAGATTTGGAAGATATCATCCTGATTATAGTAGAGTTATGAAAGAAACGAGACAACAAAAAAGAGCATATGAAATGCATCCTGTTGTATCCAATTTTAAGACAAAAGAAACAGCTTTACAGGACTTGTTAGATGAAGTTATAAGCATAGTATCTTATTCAATTTCTAACAACGTTAAAGTTGATACAGGTAATCCATTTTTCAGTAGTGATAGTCAAGGTGGAGGCTGTGCTACAGGTGGATCTTGTGGATGTTCATCATAAAATATCTATTAATAAGAGCAGAAATTCATTAATAAAATGAATTTCTGCTCTTATTTTTTATAATAATGATTTTGGAAATATCGTAGATTAACTTCTGGATTAATCTACAACTTAGCTGAACTCTTCGATTAACTCCCGACTTAATCTACAACTTAGCTGAACTCTTCGATTAACTCCCGACTTAATCTACAACTTAGCTGAACTCTTCGATTAACTTCTGACTTAATCTACAACTTGGCAGTACTCTTAGATTAACTAAGGACTTAATCTACATCATATCTCATTTTTCTATAAAAATAGCTATTACCAACGATTTTGTAAAGTGCTGACGCCTGAGGGAATCGTATGTGTGAGAGACTACAGGCTCGAGACATACCCCTAGGCAAGCACGCACGTACAAAATCGTAAGATTGTATGTAAATAGATACTGAGGGCGATTTTGTAAGTACTAACGCCTGAGGGAACAGTATGCGTGAGAGACTACAGGCTCGAGCCATACCCTAGGCAAGCATGCAGGTACAAAATCGTAAGATATTATAAAAAAACAAGCATATCACTATAAAACTGAAGAATTCAGTTAAGTGATATGCTTATTTATTTTGAGTTAGGAAATATACTCCAAGCTTCATATTATTAATATTGTTTATTTATTAGAAAATGCGCTGTATCTGGACGATCAGTTACAATAGTATGTGCACCTTTTTGAATAAGATCATCTATTGTATCGATTTGATTTACTACCCAAAAAGCAACGGAAATATTAAGTGAAGTTAAAAATTGAATAAAACCTTCAGAGTCTAATGGAAGTCCTTTTGCTTGTGTAGGTATTTGGAATGTATCTGTTTTAGGTTGATAAGTGTGTCCGTAACCTGAGTAATAAGCTAAAAATGCTTTTGTTACTTCATTTTGACCAGTACCTAATGAAATAGTGTCTTGAGCATATAAATTAAATCTATCTATTTGTTCGTCATAAAAACTTGTGATATTAACACGATTCTCAGCCTTTAATTCAGTAATGATTCTATATAGATGAGAAGGTGCTAAACTACCTGTATATGACTCAGGATGATCTTTAATATCTATGTTAACTAAGATATCAGGATATTCAGTTAAAAGCTCTGTTAGAGTCACTATCTTTGCTTTGTCGTGACCTCTATATGGATGCTCGTTATTAATATCTTTAAAATGATAGCCAAAGTCTAATTGACGTAATTCTTCTAATGTATGTTCACCTACAAAGCCAGAGCCATTACTTGTTCTGTCTACAGTGTCATCGTGCATTACGACAAGTACTTCATCTTTTGTAAGACGTACATCAACTTCGAATCCAGTCACTTCATACTTTAATGCATGATCAAAAGCTAAACGTGTATGTTCCGGTCTTAATGCCATCCCACCACGGTGTGCAAATACATACGGAGCTGGTTGAGTAAAGAATGGTTTAATCTTACGTGGTTTGACGTTTGAAGTGGATTTTGTAACAATCCATGAACCAGCCGCGATGCCTCCGATAAGACCTGTTGTTTTTAATAAATTAATTTTTGACATTTTATCCAATCCTTTCGAAATGCAAATGAAGACGCATCTATATTCTATCAAATTGGTATACGATAGCAAAGTAAGTCACACAACCTATGAAGTTATCTTCTTTCATAGTACTCTAGAAAATGCTAATATAAACATAAAAAGATTAAGGAGATATCGTAATGGAGCTAGTTGAACGAATTAGTATAATTGTATATTTAAAAAATATGAAACATGAACGACAATTGCGTAAATTTGGCAATATATATCATTCTCATAAAAAAGAACAATATGTCATGTTATATACAAATGAAGATAAAATAGATGATACTATACAACATCTCATGAAATTAAAATATGTTAAAGATGTTAAAGTATCACCATTTAAATATGTTAAAAGAGATTATTCTAATATAAATACTGATAAAAAAGAATATTTGAATTTTTAAATTACTGCAATGGTGGTAAATAACGCTCAAGTCTTAATACACCTTTTAAGTAAGCGAAATAAAGTTCATCTTCTGCAAACTCTGAGCGAGACTTTACATCCAATCCTTTAATTTGGATATCGTATTCATTTGCCCATTCGTTAATTAAATCGAATTTTTTATTAGATTCTGGATAAGGATATTTAAATCCGTCTAAAATTGTATAAATAGCTTGGAAATGTTTATCTTTAGTTGGTTTCATAATGATGCAAGCAGAAGATAATTTTTCTCGTGATAATGGTGTGTGTAACATTAAAATGTCAGAAATACGGTCGTGATTGTATTCTATTAATGTTTGAAATTCGAATAAATCTGTTAAGCCGTGACCAATTACGATAAATGATTGTTTCATTTTTATAACCCTCGTTTTCGTTAATATACTACAATGATAAGTATAAATAATAATTAATAATAAAGAAAGTGATGATTAAAGTTGAGAGTAATAGGTGGAAAATATAAACGACTTCATATAAAAACAATAGATGGTCAATCTACTAGACCTACAACAGATAAAGTAAAAGAGAATATCTTTAATGGTCTTCAAGATATAGAAGGACTTGGATTAGACTTATTTGCAGGTAGTGGAGGATTGGGCATTGAAGGTTTATCAAGAGGATTAACTAAAGTCATTTTTGTAGACGGTAATTTTAAAGCTACAAAAATGATTAAAGAAAACTTAAATACATTACATATACCAAATACACAATTCGAAGTTTATAAAAATGATGCAATAAGAGCATTAAAAGCTTTAAATAAACGAGACATCAAATTTGATTATATATTTTTAGATCCACCATATAAAAAAGATTTAATAAATAAGGCTTTAGATAAAATTCAAGCGTTTGACTTATTAAATGTAAATGGTACAATAATTTGCGAATTTGATAAAAGTGAAAAGATAGAAACTGGTGAGTTTGAAGTTCTGAAGAAATACGAATATGGACTAACTCATGTAATGTTGCTAACAAAAGGAGAAAACAATGACTAAAAGAATAGCAGTTGTTCCAGGAAGCTTTGATCCAATTACATTAGGGCATATTGATATTATTAAACGAAGTGCAAAAATATTTGATGAGATCCATGTTTCTGTATTACAGAATGCTTCTAAAAAAGGTCTGTTCTCAACTGACGAACGTGTAGCTTTAATTGAAGAAGCGGTGCAAGATGTACCGAATATCGTAGTCCACTCTTTTCATGGCTTACTTGTTGATTTTTGTAAAGAAATAAATGCAAGAACAATCGTAAGAGGACTTAGAGCAGTTAGCGACTTTGAATATGAAATGCAACTTACATCTATGAATAAGAAACTAGATGATGACATTGAAACATTATATATGATGACAAATAATAATTATTCATTTATTAGCTCAAGCGTCGTAAAAGAAGTAGCACAATTTAACGGTGACATTTCAGAATTCGTACCTGAAAATGTGAACAAAGCATTAAAAGAAAAAATTAAGAATAAAGAATCATAATAAAAAAGCATGATATCTGTCATGCTTTTAGAAAGTTTGTTTGCATATTTAGCTAATCTTAAGCGAGTGGACCAGAAATCTAGTGAAATAAATTAGAATTCTGGTCTACTTGCTTTTTTTAATATGTACTGGTTGATTAAAGTCTGTTGCTGTATCACCGGAAATAAATTGGTATAGCTCTGTTGCTTTTATTTCATTCTCAAAATAAGATGCTGACTGTTTATTTACATTAGTAATTATAGGTAAAGGACATTTATCTTTGATTGTTTTCAAATATGCCTGTCCTTTTTGTGACATTGCTAATACACGTATTGCTGAAGGTTCGTAATTTAAGACATCTTCAGTTTTAATATTTAACAATATTGCTGTTAATAAGCGCTGTATTCTAGTCCAAGTATATCTTTTTGATTTTAAATGTTTTACAAATGTTTCAAAACTTGTACTTTCTTTTATATCTTTTTTTATTTTAAATTCTAATCCTTCAGTCATCATATATATTTCTCGTAACTCATCATGTGTTGCTCTTAATATTGTCCATTTTAAGAGTGGGAAAAAATGTTCCCAATTCAAACCTTTAGATTGACTTAAAATTTCATAACTTGTTTCAGGTAAACTGAATTTATAATTTTCTTCATCATTAAAATATGCATTACGAATAGAAGTTGCACTCGAAATATGTGTCGTTTTGTTTAATTCTGGATCTAAATACATATTATCTTTTCTTTGAATGGTGAGGGGATTGATAGATAAGTTATTTTGCATAATATGTTTAACGTATTCTATAGCAAGAAGGTTATTAGAGCCTTTTAGTAAGTTCGTGTCTTGAACTAATTCGGCTATAATTCTTGGATGAGATTTTCCTTCTTTAATCATACTTTGGTATCTTTCATCATTAGTCACTTGTTCAATTTGTTTAATCGCATTTTTAATATCATCTATATTTCCAGATTCACTTCCAAAAGATAAAGCATCACATTGAAGATGTTCTGCTATGTGAACACCACCTTTAGCAAATAAATCACCAGAAGAGATTGCATAAACAAGTGGTAATTCTATAACTAAATCTACGTATTGAATCGCCATTTCAGCACGTTTGAATTTATTTAAAATTGCAGGTTCTCCACGCATTGTAAATGAACCACTCATGATAGAAATCGCAACATCACTATCCGCTATTTCTCTAGAAGATTCTGCGTGATAAACATGCCCATTATGAAATGGATTGTATTCAGTAATTAAAGCAACACTTTTCATTTGCATTTCCTCCCATTTCAATTCATCATAAGTATTGTATCAGATAATGAATGTTAAGAAAAAATCTTGACAAACATTGTCGTTAAGGTTACAATAATTTTTGTGTTTGTAAGAGGTGAACCCAGATGAAGTGGTCAATAACACAACTTAAAAAATACCAAAACGAACCATTTACTTTTGATAAAGAAATCGATATGAAATACCTTACTGATAGGGTAGATGAACTTATCGATATTTCTCCAATAAAAGTAACAGGAGACGTTCAAGTGCGAATGCATGAGATAATTGTCAATCTTGACATTAATGGTGTATTGACGTTACCATGTGCCCGTACTTTAAAGCCAGTAGAGCTACCATTTGATACTACATCAGTAGAAATATTTGAACTAGATGAGTTGAGTGATAGTAATAATAATGATGACGAATTGAGACACAAACTCGAAGGTGGCATGATTAATTTATTACCAATCATTGAAGAACTTGTTATTTTAGAGAAACCATTACAAGTGTTCTCTGAAGGTAGTGAAGATGTTTCAATGGCAGGCAATGGTTGGGAAGTTATTGGCGAAGACCAATTTGAGTCAACCGAAGATTCAGAAGTAGAAACTGAAAAATCAGTTGATCCAAGACTTCAAAAATTACAACAATTCTTCGATGACGAAAAATAATCGGACAAGTGTTTATAAAATTTAAGGAGGAATAAGACATGGCAGTTCCAGCTAGAAGAACTTCAAAAACAGCTAAAAGAAAACGTCGTACGCATTTCAAAATCTCAGTACCAGGTATGGTTGAATGTTCAAACTGTGGAGAAATGAAATTATCTCACCGTGTATGTAAAGCATGTGGATCATACAAAGGTAAAGAAGTCGTTTCTAAATAATAAGTTACATGTAAATGTTCTTAACAGGATGTTTCAGACTGTCGACAGAGTCGACAGTCTTTTTTTATGCTTAAGAAGAATTTCTATTAAATTAGTTTTTTTTCATATATACTAGTTACATAAGTCTATTAGAATACGAGGAGTTTTTATGGAAGAGATTACTTCAGTACAAAATAATAAAATTAAAGAAATGAATAAATTGAAGAAGAAAAAAGAACGCGTTAAACAAGGGAGATTTTTAATCGAAGGTTTCCATTTGGTTGAAGAAGCTTATCATAGTAATTTGAAGATTATTTCATTATTAGCTGTAGATTATTCAAGAGTTGATGACAAGATTGTTGAATATGCTGACGATGCATATATTATAAACTTTAAAGTGGCTGAATCTTTATCAGATACGACTACGCCACAAGGAATTTTTGCTATAGTTGAACTTCCAACTTATGAGATGAGCCATTTTAAACAAGTTCTAGTATTAGATAGAGTGCAAGATCCTGGAAATATGGGCGCTTTAATTCGAAATGCAGATGCTGCTGGAATGGACGCAGTTGTCTATTCAAAAGGTAGTGCAGACCCATACCAAGATAAAGTACTACGTGCATCTCAAGGTAGTGTTTTCCATTTACCAGTAGTTGAAAATGATATTTATGAATTTATTGAAACATTTAAAGGTAATACTTATGGAACGAGTTTGCTCAATGCTGTTAATTATAAAGAAATTAATAGTCAAGAAAACTTCGCTTTAATTATGGGTAATGAAGGTGCTGGAGTTGAAGAAGAAATACTCAATCAAACGACAGAAAATCTTAATATTCCACTATACGGTAAAGCTGAAAGTTTAAATGTTGCTGTTTCATGTGGCATACTACTTTACCATTTGAAAGGTTGACCAAAGAAACAATATTTTATATAATTGTTTCATAATCAATATAAGCTTACAAAAGGACGTAAATTAATGATTGCGCATAATTAGGGAATGGATTCTAGACTGAAAAATCCTATGCAGTAACTTAATTTTTTTCATCCTTTTAGCTACTTAAAGAAATTTAAGTCGGAATGTAGATCCGTTATCAACATATAAGTGTATGCATAACTATGTATAAATTTGGGTGGTACCACGGAAGACTTCGTCCCTCTATTAGAGGGGGCGAAGTCTTTTTTTCGACTAAATAGGAGGATATATATGTCATTACAAGAGAAGTTAGCTGAATTAAGACAAGAAGCACTTGTAAGAATTAACGAAGCAAAAGCTGAAAGAGCTTTGCAAGATGTAAAAGTGAATTATTTAGGTAAAAAAGGTGTTATAACAGGTCTAATGAAAGAAATGAAAGAATTACCAAAAGAAGAAAGACCTGAATTTGGTCAATTAGTTAACGAAGTACGTAAAGCAATTGAACAAGAAATTGAAGCTAAAAAAGTACTTCTAGAAGAAGAAGCACTAAATGCCCAATTAGAAAATGAAACAATTGATGTGACACTACCTGGAAGAAAAGTAAGCCTAGGAGCTAAACATCCTCTTACTAAAATAAATGAAGATTTAGAAGATTTATTCATAGGTTTAGGCTATGAAATTGTCGAGGGTTATGAAGTCGAATCAGATTATTATAATTTTGAAGCTTTAAACTTACCAAAATCACATCCTGCACGTGATATGCAAGACACTTTTTATATTTCTGAAGAAATTTTAATGCGTACACATACTTCTCCTGTACAAGCTAGAACATTAGAAAAACGTAATGGCGTTGGCCCAGTTAAAATTATTTGTCCTGGGAAAGTATATCGTAGAGACTCTGATGATGCGACACATAGTCATCAATTTACACAAATTGAAGGATTAGTAGTTGCTGAAAACATCAAAATGAGTGACCTTAAAGGAACTTTGGAATTATTAGCACGTAAATTATTTGGTGCTGACCGTGAAATACGTTTAAGACCAAGTTTCTTCCCATTCACAGAACCTTCTGTAGAAGTGGACGTATCATGTTTTAAGTGTAAAGGTCATGGTTGTAATGTATGTAAACAAACTGGATGGATTGAAGTACTAGGTTCAGGTATGGTGCATCCAAATGTATTAGAAATGGCAGGATTTGACTCAAGTAAATATTCAGGCTTTGCGTTTGGTTTAGGCCCAGATAGAATGGCAATGTTGAAATACGGAATTGAAGACATTAGACATTTCTATACTAACCACGTAAGATTTTTAGAGCAATTTAAGCCTGTAGAAGATGGCGGTGAAGCATAATGTTAATAAGTAAAGAATGGTTAAGTGAATATATTAAAATAGATGCTGGTGTAGATGAATTAGCTGAGAAGATAACAAGAAGCGGTATTGAAGTAGACAGTATTAAAAAATACGGTGAAGATATTAAGAAACTAGTTGTAGGTCATGTTATATCTAAAGAAAAACATCCTGAAGCGGATAAACTTAATATTTGTAAAGTAGATGTCGGCGAAGAGGAGCCTGTACAAATCGTATGTGGTGCACCTAACGTTGATGTTGATCAATATGTAATTGTTGTTAGAGTCGGTGGACGTTTACCAGGTGGTGTTAAAATTAAGCGAGCAAAATTAAGGGGAGAAGTTTCAGAAGGTATGATTTGTTCTCTTCAAGAAATTGGTTTAGATGCAAATGTTATGCCTAAAAAATATGCAGATGGTATTTATGTATTTTCAAATGAACAAACTCCTGGTAGTGATGCATTAGAAGCTTTATTACTTAATGATGAAGTTATGGACTTTGATCTTACACCAAATAGAGCAGATTGCTTAAGCATGCTAGGTGCGGCTCATGAAGTAAGTGCATTATATGGTAATGAAGTACAATATCCAAATACAGAATTAAAAGAGTCTACAGAAAAATCAACTCAAGCGTTATCTGTAACTATTAAAGATGAAGAAGCAATACCATATTATGCTGCAAGAGTAATTAAAAACGTTACGATTGCACCATCTCCAACTTGGATGCAATCTAGATTGATGAAAGCGGGAATTCGTCCAATAAATAACGTAGTTGATATTTCAAATTATATCTTACTAGAATACGGTCAACCTCTTCATATGTTTGACCAAGATCAAATTGGTTCAGAACAAATTGTAGCAAGATATGCGCACGAAAACGAAAAAATTACGACGCTTGATGATATTGAAAGAGAATTAATTACTTCTGATGTTGTAATTACAAACGGATCAGAACCAATTGCGATAGCTGGTGTCATGGGTGGAGATTTTTCAGAAGTAACAGAAAAAACACAAAATGTTGTAATTGAAAGCGCAATTTTCAATGCTACAAATGTAAGACAAACTTCAAGAAGATTAGGTTTAAGAAGTGAAGCATCAAGTAGATTTGAAAAGGGTATTGCAAGCGAAAGAGTAGTGGACGCTTTAAATAGAGCTGCTTTACTTTTACAAGAAATAGCAGGTGGAACAGTATTAAGTGAAGTTGTATCAGATGGCACATTGCCTGAAACTTCTAAAGTAATTGAAATTACTACAAATGATGTGAACCAATTAATTGGATTCAATCTTTCAACTGAAGAAATTAATGTTATTTTTAATCGTTTAGGCTTTGGAACAAATGTAACTGGAGAGGCATTTGAAGTTAATGTACCTTCAAGAAGAAGTGATATATCAATTAAAGCAGACTTAATTGAAGAAGTAGCGAGAATTTATGGTTATGACCAATTACCATCAACATTACCAAACTTCGAAAATGCTACTGCTGGATATTTAACAGATAATCAACTCAAAAAGCGTAAAGTAAAAGAAATACTTGAAGGAGCTGGTTTAGATCAAGCTATTACGTATTCATTAGTCCATAAAGATGTCGCTAAAAATTACACACTTGAAGATAAAGAAGTTGTAGAACTTATGATGCCTATGAGTGAAGATCAAGCGGTATTACGTCAAAGCATATTACCAAGACTAATAGACGCTACACGTTATAATGTTGCAAGAAAAAATAAAAACGTTGCATTGTATGAACAAGGTAAAGTTTTCTATAGTAACGGTAAAGACCAATTACCAACTGAAGTAGAATTTCTAAGTGGTATTTTAACAGGTCAATATTCAGGTAATAAATGGCAACAAAAAGATGAACCAGTAGATTTCTTCTTAGTTAAAGGTATTGTAGAACGTATTGCAGAACAATTAAATGTGTCGTTTACATTTGAAGCGACAAAACTAGATTTATTACACCCAGGTAGAACTGCATTTGTGAAAATGAATGAAGAAGTGGTAGGTATAATAGCAGAATTACATCCTACTGTAGAAAAAGAGAATGATTTAGACCGTACTTATGTGTTTGAGTTAAACTTTACAAAAGTATTAGCACAACCAGTCGGTAAAATAGAATATGAAGCTATTCCAAGATTTCCAGGAGTATCAAGAGATATAGCATTAGTAGTTAATACAGATGTAACTGCATCAACATTAATCAACACAATTAATGACAATGGCGCTGATATCGTGAACCATACAGAAGTGTTCGATGTTTATGAAGGTGAACATATGGAAGAAGGTAAAAAATCAGTAGCAATACGAATTGATTATTTAGACGTTAATGAAACTTTAACAGAAGACAAAGTTTCAGCAGTTCATAATCAAATATTATCAGCATTAGAACAACAAGGTGCTACTTTAAGAGCGTAAGCGCATTTTAATTATCTATAATATTAAAGGAGCTAACATTTCATTAAAAAATGTTAGCTCCTTTGTTGATAATTATTATTAAAACGTGAATTACTTTTTATTCTTCGTTGTTAGCTTTGTAAGTTGTTTGCCTATAAACCAGATTAAATAGCAAATAATAATAACGGCTAATATTATTTGCCAACTAAATGATATTAATATCATATTAATTTCTCCTTTTGCGTTTTATTAAATCTAATACTTTATCTCTATTTTTGAAATGTTTTTTTGTTATTTCATCAAGTTGTTGAATATCATATTTTTGAACGATTTTTGCTGCTTCTAGGTCAACTTTGTTACTGGCACCTTTTGGTATTAATACTTTTAAATCTTTAGCTAGTCTATCCATATGTTTAACGAATGCATATCTTGCTATGATACTTGCTGCAGCGATTGCAATAGATTTTGATTCTCCTTTAGTTTCAAAAAAAGTTATGTCTTTCCTTGGCATTTTGCCGATAACATACTTCTCATAAGTACTCGCTTGTACAAATTGATCAATGACAATTTGTTCTAATTCAGATTCTTCAATTCTAGAAATAACATTTTTGATAGCTTGATTATGTAATACGGCTTTCATTTTAACTTGACTCCAACCTTCTAATTGCTTTGTATTGTAGTTGGGATTATCCAATACAATAAGTGAATGTGGACATATTTGAATAATTTGTTCTGCTAATTCTACTATTTTTATGTCTGTTAAAGTTTTAGAGTCCATTACACCTAGTTCTTTTAATAATTTTGCATTCTTTTTAGATACGTATGTTGCACATACCGTTAATGGCCCAAAATAATCTCCACTTCCTGCTTCATCACTCCCAATTGTATTATGTAAATCAAAGGTATGTGTTTTCTTTGGGCTAGGTGAACTAGATGAGGTAGGTGCTATTTTTTGTCCTAACAATTCACTAGCTACTTGTTCAGCATCTTTACCTTGAAACATGATTTTTTTTGAGCGATAAATTTGTACTTGTGTACTCTTTATTTTTTTACGAGCTACAGTACCAGTAGGTAAATTTTCTGTATCCATTTTATATTGTTTAATTATATTATTGATTGTTTGAGAATCTATTGTTTTTACGATGTTTGCCACGTTTATGTCCTGCCTTTAATATATTTTCTATAAATAGAGTAGCATAAATTTATTATATAAACGAATATTCTCAAATGAAGTTAGTGGATATTCATACACAAATGAACATATGTCATGTATAATATAGTATGATTAAATATATAGAAATTCCATATATAATTTGAACAGGGGTAGTATAATGAGTGAAAATAAAAATAGAGTGACAGTAGTTATAAATGATCAACATTATACAATAATTGGTGAAGACGATCCTTCGCATATTCGTTATGTAGCCGGAAGAGTCGATGAGAAGATACAAGCGTTAGGTCAGCTAAATGCTGGTTTAGATACAACACGTAAATCTGTGCTCACGGCTGTTAATGTTATGCATGAATATGTTAAATTAGAAGAGGAAAATGATAAATTAAGAGAAGAAATCAAACAATTAAAACATAAAGGAAATTTAGAATGATTACATTAATTATAATTATATGTTTAATATTAGGTGTCATTATTGGATATAGACGTAGTTTAGTACTACAATCGCTACATTCTATTGGTACTATTTTCTCATTGGTGATTGCCGCGATATGCTTTGCACCATTTAGTAAACAATTGCATTTGATATTACCTTATCCAAGTGCTTCTACAGAAGGAAAAAACACAATATTTAATAGTATTAATAATGAGGATGCATTCTATAATATTATGGCAATACTCATTTTATTTATTTTTACTAAAGTAATTTTACAAATTGTAGCAACAGTTTTTGATTTTTATCATCAAATGGACTTTGGAGGCAAATATGCAAGATACTTTGGGATGGCATTAGGATTTATAGAGGCATACTTAGTCGTTATAATTACATTAGCTGCTATTGCAGTTATTCCAATTCCATTATTTATAGATACATTGCACCAATCATTTATTGGAAATGCTATCTTATCGAAGACACCATTCTTATCTGAGCAATTAGTAAAATGGCTTTCAAATTAAATGAATTCATATTGTAAAAAGTCATGGGCGAACCTATGACTTTTTTTACGGAGGAATAGATATGTTAACTAAAAAAGATATTGTAAAAATGTTAGAAACAATCGCTATTTATATGGAAATTAAAGGAGAAAATCCTTTCAAAGTATCAGCATATAGAAAAGCAAGTCAGTCTTTGGAAACGGATGAAAGAACACTAAATGAAATAGATGACGTTACATCTTTAAAAGGTATTGGTAAAGGTGTAGGTGATGTAATTAATGAGTATATTGATAACGGGACTCAAAGTTATTTAGATGAATTAAAAGAAGAAATTCCAGAAGGCTTAATACCATTACTTAAAATACCAGGTCTTGGCAGCAAAAAGATTGCTAAATTATATAAAGAATTAAATATAACAAATAAAGATGATTTAATTGCAGCTTGTGAAAAAAATGAAGTTTCAGCTTTACCTGGCTTTGCTAAAAAGACAGAACAAAAGCTTTTAGAAGAAGCGAAAGTTTTAGGACAAAGACCTGAAAGATATCCAATTAATAGCATGATTAAAGCACACGAAAAAGTTAATCAATATTTGGATGAAATAGAGGGTATTATTCAATATCAAGTTGCAGGCAGTTTTAGAAGAATGAGAGAAACAAGTAAAGATTTAGATTATATCATTTCTACTGAAGATGAGCTGAAGGTTCAGCAGTTATTATTAGAAATTCCAGAGATAAAAGAACAGATTGCTGTTGGGACAACAAAAGTGTCATTAGATTTGTTAATAGAAGATGATGTAATTGGTGTAGATTTTAGATTGATTAAACCAGAAGCTTTCTATCATACTTTACAACACTTCACAGGTTCAAAAGACCATAACATTAAAATTAGACAGCTTGCTAAACAAAGAAATGAGAAAGTTAGTGAATATGGTATAGAAGAAAAGAATGGTAACATCATTACTTATCAAAGTGAAAAAGAGATATATGATCATTACAATGTACCTTATATACCTCCAACTATGAGAGAAGATGGTACAGAATTTGATAAAAACATTCAAAACATTATTCAATTAGAAGATATCAATGGTGATATTCATATGCATACTACTTATAGTGATGGTGCATTTAAAATAGAAGAAATGATTGAAGCGGCTATCGAGCGTGGCTATAAATTTATTTGCATTACAGATCATTCTAGAAATTTAGCAGTAGCTAATGGTTTATCAATTGAACGATTACTTGAACAAAACAAAAAGATTAAAGCATTAAACGAAAAATATAAAGAGATAGATATTTATAGTGGAACAGAAATGGATATTAAACCAGATGGTTCATTAGATTATCCTGATGAAGTGTTAAAAGAACTAGATTATGTTATTGCAGCTATTCATCAAAGCTTTAATCAGACTGAAGAAGAAATTATGAATAGACTAAAAACAGCATGTGAAAATAAATATGTTAGACATATTGCACACCCAACTGGTCGTATTATAGGTAGACGTGAAGGGTACAAAGTCAATATGGAACAACTTATTAAAATGGCGAAAGAAACAAACACTGTTTTAGAATTAAATGCTAATCCTCAAAGATTAGATTTAAACGCTGAAGTGTTAAAAAACAATCCTGATTTAATGATCACAATCAACACAGATGCACATCATATTGATCATTTTGATTTTATGAAATATGGTGTTGGCACAGCTCAAAAAGGATGGATAGATAAATCTCAAGTCATTAATGCTAAATCACGTGAAGAATTTAAAGAATGGATTAAATCAGAGAAATAAAGTATTAAAGAAGAGGGAAGATAATATGAATGAAAAAACATTAAAAGTTCTTGAATATCCCTTAATTATTCAACAATTATCTGCACATGCTACTAGTGATATAGCAGAGAGACTTATTAGTGAACTTAAACCAAGTGATGAACTGGAAACAGTTCAAAAGAGTTTGAATGAAACAGACGAAATGACTCAAATATATAATAAGCATAGAGTTCCTGGTTATTCAGGATTAAAAGATATAAAATCTTATGTCAGAAGAGCTGAAATAGGCAGCTTACTAAATGTTGAAGAATTAAACCAAATTAAACGTAATATTCAAGTTCAAAATAGATTCAAAACGTTTTATGCAAGTATAGTTGATGAAGACGAAGAAATTCTTTATCCAATTATTGATGGATATGTAGCACAATTACCAGTATTAAGTGATTTACTCAATCAAATTAGCGAGCAATGTGATGAGCATGACTTATTTGATACAGCTAGTCCGAAATTGGCAGAACTGCGTCATCAAATAAAAAAGACAAACGATCGTATTAAATCGAGACTAGAGCAAATGGTGAGATCATCAGCGAATCAGAAGAAACTATCTGATTCTATTGTGACAGTAAGAAACGATAGACATGTACTACCAGTTAAAGCAGAATATCGACAAGATTTTAATGGTATCGTTCATGATCAATCAGCATCTGGCCAAACGTTATATATTGAACCAAGTGCAATTGTAGAGATGCATAATCAAATTTCTCAAGTTAAAGCTAAAGAAAAAGAAGAAAAAGATAGATTACTATATATATTAACTGAAATTGTCAGTGAAGTAGGATATGAACTATTATCGAGTACAGAAGTTATGGGCCATTTAGATTTTATTACCGCTAAAGCAAAGTTTGGCGCAACAATTAAAGCAACTAAACCTGTATTATCTGACGATAGAGCGATTTATTTACCAAAAGCAAGACACCCATTAATTAATCAGGCTGAGGTTATTAGTAATACTATAGAATTTAAACAAGATATAAATGCAGTTATTATTACGGGACCGAATACAGGTGGTAAAACGGTCACCTTAAAAACAGTAGGTCTCATTACATTGATGGCGCAGTCAGGTTTATTGATTCCTACATTAGATGGTGCAATTATAACTATTTTCAAAAAAGTATTTTGCGATATTGGTGATGAACAATCTATTGAACAGTCGCTTTCAACGTTTTCATCACATATGAAAAATATCGTTAATATTATTGATCAAGCTGATAAAGATTCATTAATTCTATTTGATGAACTCGGAGCGGGTACAGATCCTAGTGAAGGTGCCGCTTTAGCGATGAGCATACTTGATTATACAATTGAAAAAGATGCGCTAATTATGGCAACTACACATTATCCAGAACTTAAAGCATATAGTTATAATCGTGATAAAGTTATGAATGCAAGTGTCGAATTTGATGTTGAAACATTAAGACCTACCTATAAACTATTAATGGGTATACCAGGAAGATCAAATGCATTTGAAATATCTAAAAAATTAGGACTAAAAAATGAACTCATCAATCACGCTAAATCATTAATTGGTCAAGATGAGAAAGAAATTAATGTAATGATTGAATCTCTAGAAAAGAATGCGAAATCTGTAGAAAATGACAGAATTGAAGTTGAAAAATTGAAACAAGAATCAGCTGAATTACATCAATCACTATCTCAAGAATTACAGCGATTCGAAAAATTCAAAACACAATTAATGGATGATGCAAGAAATAAAGCAAACCAAGAAGTGAAACAAAAAACAAAAGAAGCTGAATCCATACTACAAGAACTTAGAGATATGCGAGATAATTCAGTAGCAAATGTAAAAGAACACGAGCTCATTGAAAGAAAGAAACGACTAGATAATCAATATACAGAAGCATCAATCAAACAAAATGTAAAAAAAGAGCGTCACGATAAAATTGAAAAAGGCGATGACGTTAAAGTTTTATCTTATGGTCAAAAAGGTGAAGTTATAGATGTTGTTAATGATAAAGAAGTAGTCGTTCAAATGGGTATACTTAAAATGAAAATTGAAGTAAAAGATTTAGAAAAGCTTGATAAAAAGAAACAACAACCAAGCAAAGTTGTTCCTAGAACTAATCGTACGACGATTAAAATGGATTTAGACTTACGCGGTTATCGTTATGAAGAGGCTATGATTGAATTAGATCAATATATTGATCAAGCAGTTCTTTCAAATTATGGTACAGTTAATATTATCCATGGTAAAGGTACTGGTGCGTTACAAAAAGGTGTAACAGATCATTTGAAACGACATCGTTCAGTAGATAGCTTTAGAACAGGAATGCCATCAGAAGGTGGATTTGGTGTTACTGTAGTAACATTGAAATAAGGAGGAAACATATTGGATAATTTTGATATGTATAAACTAGCAAAAGTGTTGCTCGTTATTTCTGCTTTAACATTTATTGCAGGTATTGTTTATTTATTATTCTTATAAGGAGGTAATTTGAATGATTGAGACTAACGTTGAGAAGCAAGTTCTATTTATTCATTTAAATCATGGTCCAGTTAACGCATTAAATGAAGAAGTTTTAGCGGCTATCATCAAAGCCATTGAGACTCAAGGATTTGATGATAATGTGAAAGTAATCGTAATTAAAGGTAATGAAAAATGTTTTTCTGCAGGTGCAGACATTAAATCATTTCCAAATTTAACAAAGCATGAAAGATTAGACTTAGCTTCAACTAGCGCAAAATTATTTAGACTAATCAAAACTTGTCATAAACCAGTGATAAGTTCTATTCATGGAGTATGTTTAGGTGGAGGATTTGAATTAGCTTTAGCATGTGATATGAGATTAATTACGAAAGATACGAAAGTAGGATTACCTGAAATTAATTTAGGAATATTTCCTGGATTTGGTGGCGTAAGAAGATTATCTTATATGATAGGGCAACATAAAGCATTACAAATCGCTTTAACAGGTGAAAATATTAACTTAGATGATATAAAGTATTTGTTTAATGAAATTGTTAAAGATAAAGCAGAATTAGAAAAAGCAACTGAAGAATTAGCTTATAATATAGCATCGAAGTCATTAGACTCAATAAAAGTTATTAAACAAATGTCCAATTTAGATTTATCATTAGAAAGTGACCAAATTGAAGAAAGACATTTCGTAGATATTATAGAAAGTGAAAATGCTCAAGAAGGTATTGATGCATTTATCTCAAAAAGAAAACCAGAATTTAAGTGATTGCTTCCAAGTCCAACATCAAGTACAATACAGTTTGAGCAAACAACATGCATTGCAAAATAAAGCGTGCTATACTCTCATTATCATAAGTTAACAAGGAGGATTTTTCCAATGGCATTAGTAAAAGCAACAGATGCAAATTTCGATGAACAAATTAAAGAAGGCGTAAGTTTAGTGGACTTCTGGGCACCATGGTGTGGACCTTGTAAAATGATCGCGCCAGTATTAGAAGATTTAGCTAAAGACGTTGAAGGTAAAGCAGATATCGTTAAATTAGATGTAGATGAAAACCAAGCAACAGCAGCTAAATACGAAGTAATGAGTATTCCAACATTAATCGTATTCAAAGATGGCGAAGCTGTAGATAAAGTAGTAGGTTTCCAACCTAAAGAACAATTAGAACAAGTATTATCTAAACACTATTAATAAGATTGAGTAATGGTGATAAGAGGCTGAGACAATTAAATTGTCCAGCTTCTTTTTTGTTCCCTTATATTTCTTGAGCACCTAAATATACATTTCTAATTTTTATGTTAAATAGAACGTATGTTTTGGTTAAATGAAATATTGTTGATATAATTATTAAAAAAAGGTAGGTGAATAAGGTGGAAGACTACCAAAAAAGAATAAAACAAAAATTAGATGTATTACCTACATATCCTGGTTGTTACATTATGAAAGACAGACATGACTCTGTTATATATGTTGGTAAAGCAAAACGTCTTAGAAATAGAGTTCGAAGTTATTTTACAGGTGCACATGATGAAAAAACAACTCGTCTAGTTGGAGAGATTCGAGATTTTGAATTTATCGTTACATCTAGTGAAATTGAATCATTATTATTAGAGTTAAACCTTATAAAAAAACATCAACCTAGATATAACATCTTATTAAAAGATGATAAAAGTTACCCCTTTATCAAAATTACGAAAGAAAAGCACCCACGTTTAATCGTTACAAGAACTGTGAAAAAAGATTCAGGAAAATATTTTGGTCCTTATCCAAATGCTTATGCAGCACATGAAACGAAAAAATTGCTAGATAGAATCTATCCTTTAAGAAAATGTGTAACAATGCCTAACAAAGTTTGCTTATATTACCATATAGGACAATGTTTAGGACCATGTGTCTATCCTGTTGAACAAGCACAATATCAAGCTATGATTAAAGAAATTACAGACTTTTTAAATGGTGATGATAAATCAATTGTGAATGATTTAAAAGAAAAAATGAATGCAGCTAGTGAAGCTTTAAAATTTGAAGAAGCTAAAGAATATAGGGACTTAATTCAGCATATTGAAATGTTGAATTATAAACAAAATATGATGTCATCAGATATGACGATGAGAGATATATTCGGTTATTCTGTCGATAAAGGTTGGATGTGTATTCAAGTGTTCTTCATAAGACAAGGGAAATTGATAGAAAGACAGGCATCTATGATTCCAATAATACAAACTGCGGAAGAAGAATTTTATACATTTATAGGTCAGTTTTATACATTGAATCAACATTTAACACCTAAAGAAATACACATTCCAAAAGACATAGACATTAAAACAGTTGAGTCAGTTGTTGATTCAAAAGTTGTACAACCTAAAAGAGGTAAGAAAAAAGAAATGGTAGATTTAGCAATTAAAAACGCTAGTATTTCATTGAAAAACAAATTTGAACTCATCGCGAAAGATGAATCACGAACAATAAAAGCAATAGACAATTTAGGTGAAGCAATGGGAATTCAAACACCAATTAGAATTGAAGCATTCGATAATTCTAATATTCAAGGTGTTGATCCTGTATCAGTCATGATTGCTTTTGTAGATGGCAAACCAAGTAAAAAAGATTATCGTAAATACAAAATTAAATCAGTCAAAGGACCTGATGATTATAAATCTATGCAAGAAGCTGTTAGAAGAAGATATACAAGAGTTTTAAAAGAAGGCTTGCCAATACCAGATTTAATAATTGTTGATGGTGGTAAAGGTCATATGACTTCTGTTAGAGAAGTATTAGAAAATGAATTAGGACTTGATATTCCAATTGCAGGATTAAGTAAAAATGATAAACACCAAACTTCAGAATTACTTTATGGTGCTCAAGCAGAAATTATACCACTAAAGAAAAACTCTCAAGAATTTTATTTACTTCAACGAATACAAGATGAAGTGCATAGATTTGCAATTAGTTTTCATAGATCAACGCGACAAAAGACAACCTTGAAATCTGCTTTAGATGAAATAGAAGGCATAGGGCCGAAAAGAAAGCAAACATTGCTAAAACATTTTGGTTCTATTAAGAAAATGAGAGAGTCTAGTTTGAAAGATTTTACTGAAATTGGGTTACCAGAAAAAGTTGCTCAAAATTTAGTAAAAAAGCTTAGTAATTAAAGAGTAAAATTACAATAAAAAATCAATATATTTGGGCATGAGAATTATTCTCATGCCCAAATTCATACTTAATGATGTTACAATATACATGTAATGCTCATCGAATTTTTTTTAGCATATATGTAATCGTTTTCAGTTTTGCATATATAATAATATATCGATAGAGCCATAGATTAAAGTTAGGGGGGACTTCTTTTGGCGTCAAGCGAAAAACAGTTTATATTACGTCGTATTCATTCATTATTAGGTGTAATTCCTATAGGAATATTCTTGATTCAACACTTATTAATTAACCACTTTGCAACAATTAGCCCGGAGGCTTTCAATAAAGCATCTGATTTTATGTGGAATTTACCATTTAAAATAGTGTTAGAGGTTGTAGTAATTTATATTCCTATACTATTCCACGCTATTTATGGATTATACATAGCTTTTACAGCTAAAGAAAATGTAGGAAGACAATCTTTATTCAGAAACTGGATGTTTTTACTACAACGCATAACTGGTATAGTTTCATTTATTTTTATAGCTGTACACGTATACCAAACACGTATTCAAGCTGCATTAGGTCATCATGTTGATTTTGATATGGTATCAGATATTTTATCTAATCCTATTTCTGTAACGCTTTATGTTATTGGTGTGCTAAGTGTTATATTCCATTTTTCAAATGGATTATGGTCATTCTGCATTACTTGGGGAATTACACAATCACCTAAATCTCAACGCTTTATGACATATGTAACATTATTAGTATTTATAGTAATTAGTATTATTGGCTTAAGAGCTATTTTTGCATTCGTATAAGATTTATACTTTTTAGGGGAGTGACAATTTTTATGGCAAACAACAAAATTATTGTTGTCGGTGGCGGTTTAGCAGGATTGATGGCAACAATTAAAGCTGCAGAAAAAGGTGCACATGTTGATTTATTCTCATTAGTACCTGTTAAACGTTCACACTCTGTATGTGCGCAAGGTGGTATTAACGGAGCTGTTAATACAAAAGGTGAAGGTGACTCTACTTTCATTCACTTTGATGACACAGTATATGGTGGAGATTTCTTAGCTAACCAAACACCAGTGAAAAATATGACTGCAGCAGCACCAAGTATCATACATTTATTAGACAGAATGGGCGTAATGTTTAACCGTACACCTGAAGGTCTTTTAGATTTCCGTAGATTTGGTGGTACTTTATATCATAGAACTGCTTTTGCAGGTGCAACGACTGGGCAACAACTATTATATGCATTAGATGAACAAGTGAGAAGCTTTGAAGTAAAAGGTTTAGTTACAAAATATGAAGGCTGGGAATTTTTAGGTATTATAAAAGATGATGAAAATTCAGCCCGTGGTATCGTAGCGCAAAACTTAACAGATTCTAAAATAGAATCATTTGGTTCAGATGCTGTAATTATGGCAACAGGTGGTCCTGGTATTATCTTTGGTAAGTCTACTAACTCAATGATTAATACAGGTTCTGCTGCATCAGTTGTTTATCAACAAGGTGCTAAGTATGCTAACGGTGAATTTATTCAAATTCACCCAACTGCAATTCCAGGTGATGATAAACTAAGATTAATGAGTGAATCAGCTCGTGGTGAAGGTGGACGTATCTGGACTTATAAAGATGGTAAACCATGGTATTTCTTAGAAGAAAAATACCCAGATTACGGTAACTTAGTACCACGTGATATCGCAACGCGTGAAATATTTGATGTGTGTGTTAACCAAAAACTTGGTATTAACGGTGAGAACATGGTATATCTTGACTTATCACATAAAGACGCACATGAATTAGATGTTAAGCTTGGCGGTATAATAGAAATATATGAAAAATTCACTGGTGACGACCCTCGTAAAGTCCCAATGAAAATATTCCCAGCTGTTCATTATTCAATGGGTGGAATTTGGGTAGACTTTGATCAAATGACTAATATTAAAGGTCTATTTGCAGCAGGTGAATGTGATTATTCACAACATGGCGGTAATAGATTAGGAGCTAACTCTTTATTATCAGCTATTTATGGTGGTATGGTTGCAGGACCAAATGCAATGGAATATGTTAAAAATATTAAAACATCATACACTGAATTAGATGAAGAAATATTCCAAAAACGTATTGATGAAGAACAAGAAAAATTCGACCACTTATTACAACTTAAAGGTACTGAAAATGCTTATAAGTTACACAAAGAATTAGGTGAAATTATGACTGCAAACGTTACTGTTGTTCGTCATAATGATAAACTTCTTGAAACAGATAAGAAAATTGTTGAATTAATGGAAAGATATCAAAATATTGATATGGAAGATACTTCAACATGGAGTAACCAAGCTGTATTCTTTACACGTCAATTATGGAATATGTTAGTTTTAGCAAGAGTTATTACGATTGGTGCATATAATCGTAATGAATCTCGAGGGGCACACTATAAACCAGAGTTTCCTGAACGTAATGATGAAGAATGGTTAAAAACAACTATTGCTCAGTTCAGAGGACCAGAAGAAGCACCTGAATTCTCATATGAAGAAGTGGATGTTAGTCACATTAAACCTCGTAAACGAGATTACTCTAAGAAATCCGAAGGGAGTAAATAATAATGGCAGACACTCAAACAGTTGAACAAAATTCACAAGATCAAAATCAAGAAAATAAAACAATTTCGATTATCATAAAGCGACAAGAAAATGATCAGTCACAACCATACGAAGAAAAATTTGAGATTCCTTATAGACCAAATATGAACGTAATCGCAGCTTTGATGGAAATACAAAGAAATCCGTTCACTTCAAATGGTGAAAAGACAACGCCAGTTACATGGGATATGAACTGTCTGGAAGAAGTTTGTGGCGCTTGTTCTATGGTTATTAATGGTAAAGCACGTCAATCATGTTCTGCTATCATTGACCAATTAGAACAACCAATCAAACTTGAACCTATGAAAACTTTCCCAGTGATTCGTGACTTACAAGTTGATCGTTCTCGTATGTTCGATAACTTGAAAAAAGTTCAAGCATGGGTTCCAATTGATGGTACTTATGATTTAGGTCCTGGCCCACGTATGCCTGAGAAAAAACGTCAAACAGCATATGAGTTATCTAAATGTATGACATGTGGTGTATGTTTAGAAGTATGTCCTAATGTAAACGTAGATAATAATTTTATGGGTGCACAAGCAATTTCTCAAGTTCGTCTTTTCAACTTACATCCAACAGGTAGTATGACTAAAGATGAGAGAATTAAAGCGTTGATGTCTGATGGTGGCATTCAAGAATGTGGTAGTTCACAAAACTGTGTTAATGCTTGTCCAAAAGGTATTCCTTTAACAACATCAATCGCAGCAATGAATAGAGAAACTACATTCCAAATGTTTAAATCATTCTTCGGATCAGATCACGAAGTTAATTAAAACGATTTAAAATAAATTAACCTTTAAAGCCAATTATAAAATTGGTTTTAAAGGTTTTTTTCTATTATTCGTGATGAAAAAGGACCAATTGATTAACCGCAAATAAATGTATGTGTTATTATAATTAGTATAAGTTTTAAGTGAAAAGAGGTTCAAAAGCAATGGAAGAAATTACTAAACAGATTGAATATTCGCTTCGACATATCGTTGATAGAACTAAGTTGAGATCGAGAGGACAGTTAAAAGTATACGATATTTCACCTCCACAATTTATTGCGTTACAATGGTTAAATGAACATCAACAATTAACAATAGGTGAGTTATCTAAACGATTATATTTAGCTTATTCTACGACTACAGACATAATTGATAAACTTGAACAAAAAGAATTAGTCTTAAGAATTCAATCTGAAGAAGATAAAAGAGTATTCCATGTCAAGTTATTAGAAAAAGGTACAGCTCTAATCGATGAAGTAGTTTATGCAAGACAATCATATACTGAAGATCTTTTATCAGTGATGAACGAAGAAGACAAAATTAAATTTAATGAAGCTCTAGAGATTATGCTGAAAAGAATGAGAAGTGAAGATAAATGAATAAACCAATAGGCGTAATTGATTCAGGTATCGGTGGGTTAACAGTTGCTAAAGAAATAATGAGGCAATTGCCTAACGAGACGATTTATTACTTAGGTGATATAGGTAGATGTCCTTACGGGCCAAGAAGTAAAGAAGAGGTAAAAACATTTACTATACAACTGGCTAACTTTTTAGTAGAAAAAGATATTAAAATGCTTGTAATTGCTTGTAACACAGCAACTGCTGTAGCATTAAAACCATTACAAGAATTATTATCAATTCCTGTTATAGGTGTAATTGACCCAGGTTCTAGAACAGCTATAATGACGACTAATAATAATCGTGTGCTCGTATTAGGAACAGAAGGCACAATTAAATCTGAAGCGTATAGAAGAAGTATAAAGTCTATAAACCCACAAGTAGAAGTTAAGGGTATTGCATGCCCAGGCTTCGTACCTTTAGTGGAACAAATGAGGTATAAAGATCCAACTATTACAAGCATTGTCATACATCAAACACTTAAACAATGGCGTTATGATGATTCCGATACGGTGATATTAGGATGTACTCATTACCCATTATTATATGATGCTATCCATCAATATTTTGATGATGGAAAGACCATTATCTCTTCAGGTTTGGAAACTGCTAGAGAGGTCAGTGCCTTATTAACATTTAGTAATGAGCACTCATATTACACACCTAAACCTAAGCATAAATTTTTTGCAAATGGTGATGTAGAGCATATTACACGAACTATAAAAGAATGGCTGCATATAGAAGACGCTAAAGTTGAAAGAATAACATTGTAAGGAGAGATAATTATGAACGATATCATTATCGCATCAAACAACAAAGGTAAAATAAATGACTTTAAAGCAATTTTTCCTAAAGCGAATGTTATAGGTATTTCTGAAATTGCTCCTGATTTTGATGTAGAAGAAACAGGTATGACATTTGAAGAAAATGCTATATTAAAAGCAGAAACAGCATCAAAAAAATTAAATAAAATAGTTATAGCAGATGACAGTGGTTTATCTGTAAAAGCTTTAAATGGTGAACCAGGTATATACTCAGCTAGATATGCTGGAGAACAAAAAAATGATCAAGATAATATAGATAAATTATTAAGTAACTTGCAAGGTATAGAGAATAGAGAGGCAGAGTTCGTATGTGCAATAGCTGTCAGTGAACCAGGTAAAGAAACACTTACTTATGTAGGTAAAGCACAAGGTGAAATAATAGATGAACAGAGAGGAGAAAATGGATTTGGATATGATCCGATTTTCTTCGTTCCTTCATTAGACAGAACGATGGCAGAATTAACAGTAGCAGAAAAAAGTGCAATTAGCCATCGTGGTAATGCTATTAAACTAATGAATGAAGATGTAGGGGAGAGATTCCAATGAGATGGATAATTGTCAGTGATAATCACGGAGAACAAGGAATACTACATGAAATATATGATAAATATAAAGAAGCGGATTTATTCTTACATCTAGGAGATTCAGAGTTTGATTATGAGGATACTGAATTAACCTTATATAATAGAGTAAAAGGTAATTGTGATTTTGATCCACGTTTTCCAATAGAAGAGCAAGGAGAAGTTCAAGGAATCGGATATTTCTATACACATGGACATCGATATGAAGTTAAAGGTGCTAGAGATGTATTAAGTGCACATGCTAAGAAAGCAAATGCTAATTTTGCTTTCTATGGACATAGCCATGTTGCTTTATGTGAATCAATTGATGGCGTATATTGTATAAATCCAGGTAGCATCTCTCAAACTCGAGGGAAATGGGAAGAAACCTATGCTGTAATAGATTTTGATAGTGAGCTTAACAATGCTAGTTTAACTTTCTTAAATAGAAATCATGAAGAAATTGAAAAACAATCTTTAGCTTTATAATAAAGTTTCACACAACCAAAACTTTTAATAGCTTTTATTAATTGAGATATTCATATGAATATCTCAATTTTATTAAATAATTAGAATAAACTTTCAATTAAAGTGAAAATGTTTTATAATTATTAATGTCGTAAATTTAATGTAAAGAAGTAAGAACTGTAATGTAATCAGGAGGGTGTTAAAATGAGTAGAACACACGTAACATCAGTTATTAATCAAGACAAATTTTGTATTAATAAAACTGAAGAACATGAATTACATAAAAACGAAAACATATATGTATTAACTTCAAATGGGCTAGTACATGCAAGTGTATTAGAAATATTTGAAGAAAAATCAGTATGTAAAGCAGAAAAAGCCAATATAGTTAAAGTGAATGACATCGTAATCGCTGAATAAAGTATAAATAATTTAAATAAACGTGTAATAATACTTCGAAAGCGATTTAATAAACCTTTTTCTTTTTAAAAAGTATTGATAAATCAGGTTCTATTCGATATAATTATTCTTGTGTTGAAAATGTCCTGGTAGCTCAGCTGGATAGAGCAACGGCCTTCTAAGCCGTCGGTCGGGGGTTCGAATCCCTCCCAGGACGTAAATTACCAATATCCCGTTGTATCTCGTTATTTGTAACGATGATATAACGGGATTTTTTTGTATATAGATATTCATCTACTCAAAATGTAGTTGATAAAGATGAATGAAGAAAAGTCTCTAGAATATTGGATGGATCGAGCGCATAATACAATAAATCAAGAAATACAAGAAGATGCTAAGGAAAATAATAACAGTAATGAAGTAGTTTATATTTCAGGACAAAATTATTTTGCGAAGGAGTATGGTAGCAAAAAAGAATTGTTAATTTCATCAGGTGGTGATACCTATGATTATAGTTGTTACTCCTAGAAAAGATTAGCATGGCAGACTATGAAATCTTAATGATAGTATTTACTGTCATTGGATTAGTCATGATTAAAGAAAGCCATAAAAAATAACCATCACTAACTTTGGCGAGTAAGATGGTTATTTAATCATTTTTTAACATGGCCACCGTCTTTTTAACGGGCTAACTAGGGTGATACACAATAAGTGTGTCACTCTTTTTCTATATATAAATTAACACAATATATAAATGTTGTCTAATTAGAATGATGCGAGGTGTTAAGGTGGAATAAGAGGTGAGTAAATGTCACTACCATCAAATGGTATACCCACAGCCTCACAAGTAGCAGATTGGGCTGTTAATCAAATTGGTAAACGTGTTGATTTACCTGGTTCAGGATATGGTGCGCAGTGTTGGGATTTACCTAACTATATTTTTAATAGGTTTTGGGGGTTTTAGAACACCTCGTAATGCTGTTTATGGTGTGAAAAATCAAATTATTTATTATTGATTATTTACATATTTTGGATAATTGCTATATAATGCAAAAAAAGGAGGTTGCTACAATAATGCTTAAAACAATTTATACAGTAAATATAATTAACTATTTAGTCTTTATAGTTGGTGTATTTTATATTTACTTAAACAAAAATGACTTTGCAGATCTCTTAATATTTTTTGGAATCACTTCTGTAATAGCTGGTGTGATATCTCTAGTATTTGTTTTTTCAAAAATAGAAAAAGTTAGATATACAGGTTTAATATGGTTTGTGGTAAATATTGCAAACATTTTGTTTTTAATACCCTTTATAATATTTCTTTTATTTTTTGTAATTTAATCGATAAGGGGAATGCATATGAAAATACTTAATAAAATATTGGCTATTACTTTAGCAGTTTTAATATCCATTTCACATACTATTGAAAGTGTTCATGCTGAAGAAACAGACGTAAGTAATGATAAAATACTCAAAGACCAAAATCTTTATAATGAAGAGATAGAAGATATAAATGAAATGGGTAAATATGAAAAATACATAAATCAAAATTATTTTGGTCATAAATATCCAAATGATTCGTTAATGTTGAAAGATAATTTGACTGCTGATGAAAAATTATTAGTTAAAGAAATATCATTAAGTTATAATGCTTTTGATAACCAAGAGAAATACACGCCAAAAACATTTCCTATGTATCATGGTAGATATTGTGGTAAAGGAAATCTAGGTGGAAAACCTAAAGATAGGTTAGACGCTGCGTGCAAGAAACATGATGAATGCTATGCGAAACATGGATGGGGAAAATGCAAATGTGATTATCCATTTGTTTTATCTGCATTAAGTATTGCTAAAAATAAAAAATACAGAAAAGCTTATAGACTTAGAGCTAAAGGAGCAGCATATGTATTTGGTGTGAAGTCTACTTCTTGTATAGCTGTTAAAAAACTTTATAAGAAAGGTTAATCTATTTTTGCTAAAAGTGAAATAAATAATACTGATTCTAGTAAATCTAATATTACTGTTTATATTTTATCTTTTATTTGTATTCCTTGCGTATAAAGAGAATAAATTATTATCATTAATGTTATTAGTTGGTGCAATAATTAATTTGATTTCATATTTTCTACAGTAAACCTTTATTACTTAACTTGTCACTTTGTATAAAGGGATTATTTTTACTAATTATTAGCATCTGATATGAGTAAATGATGCTAGTAGAGGATACAATATATGATAAAATTCAGATAATTAACTAATCACACTAATTAAGATTGGTTTAATTGTTTAGAGGATTAAATAATTATGGTTGAAATATAAATTTTCTTTGAAAAAGAGGAGTATAAATAATGCTCAATATAATATTAGAACTATGTATATTTTTAACATCACTAATCATTTCTATATATGTAGCGAAAACTAAAAATATATTTATCATCGCTTCAATAGAACATGACAAAGTAAAACCAGAAAATGTAAATAAAATTTCATATATGTTTTCTGTTTGTTTATTTATGGGGACTACTTTTATCGTTGCCGCGGATGTGGTTTATAATTTTAGTCCTGTTCTATCGATTGCGTTGTTTATTTTAGGTATGTTAGTTTTAGTACTGTTTTATGTATTATTTGTAATTATAGAAAAAAGTTAGTTTTTTATAATAAGTTTTAAAGAAAATTGGTAGTGTTGTAATAAGAAAAAGAGTTTTTCAGGTATCATGTGCAATTAGTGCTGATAAAAAGTATTTTACGAGGTAGGTAATTATTATGAAGTATATATTGTCATACATATCCTTTTCAGTAATAATGCTAATATTATTAACAATATTCAATTTAATTTTTAGTGATGGTATAGAATGGACAAAAAATGTAATTCTATGTGTGATAACTTATCCAATTTATTTATTCTTTGATTGGGCATTAGAAGGTAATAACAAAAAGTAGTGGTTAATATGATAACCTGGTTAAAAATAAAAGAAAAAATAACCCACTTTAATGTGTTTGCCCAATAAGTTCAACTTTAGGTAGTACTTCTAAAAATAGGTAGGGTTATTTTTAAAACTACAAAAATTCAGGGAATATTTGTAAATTTCATAGCTTTTTTGCTTCAGAAATATTTTATTTTTGAGGCAGTGTTTAATATGTAACAGCAGCAGGACCTGGAACTATATCTAGTGGGGTAGGAGGTTTTATGCTTGGAAGATAAAAGGTTTTTAGATTTTTATATAGATTGGTACTGTATGTTTTATGACTTGTATGATTATGATGTAGGTTTTGGAGCTCAGTTATATGGTGAGTTTAGGAAAGAATTGTCACCTTATTTTCGTTTTATAAGGAAGCATGGAGAGCATACTTCTTTTTTTGGTGCTAATAGAGATAGAGCGGAAGCAAGAGTTGGTGAAATAAAAAATAATAAAAATCATTGCTTATATGACTTGTACTATACATTAAAGAGCAAAGAGCTATCAGATATATTATTTGATCCTAAAGAAAAATGGATTGAACTTAAAAATGATCAGTTTACTTATGGTAATAGTGTGTTATATGAATTGGTAAATGATTATTATAATAGAGCACCATATTTCCCTTATAATGAATTACTATTTGTCCCCGTAGTAGATGCTGAATCGAAAATAATAGAATCATTTAGGAAAGTTTTTGCGGGTATAGATGTAAAGATTTATCTGGTTATAGATGAAAAAACGAATAAGACATATCATTTACACATAACCTTAGACAAGGAAGAAGGAAGTTATCAGAAGATGAAAGCTTATGAAAAGGAACATAACGTAATATTATAAATATATGATTTATTTATCTAATAGATTAAAATATCAATTACTTATATTGTTACGTATGAAGTGCACGCAAAAAGTTCAACTTTTTGCGTGCACTACAATTAAGAATGGAGTAGACTAATGATATTACTCTTAGTTGTATAAAAAACACTCAGGCGCTTTAGTCGGTTGGCACTGAGTGTAAAAATTAAGGCTATAGTCTATGAACTATATCACTTTATGGCTTTTTGAGTTCTAGTCGGTTGTGATCTAACACAATCGGCTATTTTTCTTTATCTTTTTAAAGCAATTCAGAACTATATCAAGTGATAAATAATATAATAATATGACAGTTTTGTCATTTTTATTATCGTGTTTTAAAAAATCATAATTTTGTATATTTTAAATTAAATTTTTATAGGAAATTTAAGAAAATATATATTGAAATTAACTTTAAATTTTGGTATATTCTGTAAAGGAATGGAGGGTTGCTAATGACATATATGAATTTTTGGAAGCAAACTTTTGATTATAAGAGTAAATCTAGTTTTAAAGATCTTATAACATGTTTGTTCATAAATATTGTAATATTAATTTTAATAATGGCTCTTGGAGTTCTTGTGCCATTCAAATGGGAAAATACTATTGTTGATTTATATTATATCGTTTTATTATTAATGATTTTCCCTATGATTGCTATGATAGTAAGAGTTATTAGAAACTATAGATAGTTAAATATTATTAAAGATGGAACTACATAATAGTTCTTTATGCAAAAAACCTCTCCCAATCTATTAAATTTAATAGGTTGGGAGAGGTTTTTCTTTTTGGCAAAATTTAGATAGAATAAAACGCACGAAGACTCCAAAGATATCGTGCGATTCAGCTCAAATTCGATCAGAACTTTAAATTATATTTTAACGGCTTCTTCTATTGAATAGTTCCAATTATGTTTGTCTGGAAGTGTTCTATTTTGGATAGAGGTATAAGTATTAAATAAATCTTGTGTTATGCTTCCTGCACTATGATTGTTTATTGTTAATATATCTTCATTATATTTTATTTCACTAACGGGCGTTATGGTATGCAATGTATTTGTACAGAATATTTCTGTTAATTTTCCTTCTTTATAACTTTCAAATACTTCTTTTATACTAATTTGGCGTTCTGTTACTTGATAACCTAAATCTGCTGCAAGTTCGATTACGGATTGTCGTGTAATTCCTGGGACAATGCTACCGTTTAAGCTTGGTGTAATGATTTGATTGTTTATGACAAGAAATACATTCATATTGCCTATTTCTTGAATATAGTTTCTATTTATACCGTCTAACCATAATACTTGATCGTATCGCAGTTGTGACGCATTTAAAGTTGCTAAGTATGAAGAAGCATAATTACCACCAAATTGTGTATAGCCGGCACCACCTGGTACTGATTTAACATAGTTATCTTCAACATAAACTTTAAGAGGGCTAGGTAGATTGTAATTTGAATTAGTAGGTAATGAAGATATAAATGTTATAAGCTCATAAGTTTCGGATTTACTAACACCTAATTTACTTTCAGAAGCAAACATGACAGTTCTAATATAAATTGAACTATTATTATCATTTTGGAAAAATTCTTGCTCATCATTAATAAGTTGATTGATTCCTGAGATTAAACTTTCAATTTCCACTTCAGGCATTTCTATTCTTTTTAAAGACGTATTAAATTTTTCTAAGTGTGCATGTAGTTTGAATATATGTGTTGAATGGTTAATATTGAAGGCAATCATATCTTCAAAAACTGTTTGACCGTAATGAAGACATTGTGCACTTGGAGATATTGTGATTGGAGCGTAAGGTTTAATTTGAGGTGATGACCAACCGGTTGTTGATTCATATGATAAACACAACATTTTATTACCAAATTGGGACTCACTTTCATCTGATCTTTCTACTGAAGTTGATTTGTTTAAAGTTTTGTTATTCATTATAAATTGCCTCCTGATTATAAATTACTAATGTGAAATATTATATCAGCTAGATTGACCTAATTCAATATATATTTCGAAAATTCTGAAAATTAATAAAAGTGTTTATTATTTACGATGATGATATACTTTTATTGTTAAAATTTTATTTGGAGGTGACAATCATGTTTATTACTTTGGGTTTGTTAATTTTGTTTGTTATTAGTTATATAGTAGATTTTAGACAATATAAGAATGTGTTTTTGTTAGGTATGTTTCTTATTAGCCTATTTAGTAGTATCGTTGTGGGATTACTGATACCATTCTTAAATTTGCATATGAATATAAATTATCTTTTAATGACTAATATAATATATGGTTTAATAGTTATTGTAGTTATGCTCTTGTCACTTTTAAATTTAAAGAAAAAGATAGCAAACGAAGGCAGATTTGTAACGAACATGATTGTCTTAGGATACGGTACATTTATCTTTTTAAACTTCATGATAATTTTATTTAAACCACATTTATTTGTAGATTATTTTAATGGATTAATAGTAATCGTGATTTCATTCTTCTTTTATTATTTGAATTTGATATTTATTCTTCATAATCTGTACTCTTGGATTTTGAGTGGTGTTGCTAAAAGGAAGAAAAGTGATTTTATTATTGTTCTCGGAGCAGGTATTATTGGTGAAAAAGTAACGCCATTACTAAAAGCAAGATTAGATAAAGCAATTAAATTAAAAAAGAAAAGTTTAGATACGTTGATTATTGTGAGTGGTGGGCAAGGACCCGATGAAAAAATTAGTGAAGCTGAAGCAATGCGACGATATTTAGTAGATCAAGGGATTCGAAATGAAGATATCATTATGGAAGACAAGTCTACAAATACAGAAGAGAATCTAGTGTTTTCAAATAAAATAATGGACAAATATAAATCAGAAGCAATTGCTACAATAGTTTCAAACCATTTCCATATATTAAGAGCTGCATTTTTATCGAAAAAACTTAATATGAATGCTACTGTAACGGGTGGTTCATCAAAGTCTTATTTTTATCCGAATGCATATATAAGAGAGTATTTAGCTATTTTATATATGTATAAGAAGACACATATAATAGCAATTATAGTCATGTTAGCATTGGTTATTTCATATACATTATTAGCAGGTTAATAATAAAAACTACCAACAAAGTAAATACTTTGTTGGTAGTTTTTTGATATTATTTATCGGGTGTCCAAATGACAATGTCTTCACCAGATTGGTTTTGTTGTTCTATATCTTGGAAACCATGGTTTAAGAAGAAGTCTTTAGATTGATTACGTGCGATGCATTTGATAGGTAAATCAAATTTCTTAGCATATTCTAGTAGTTGTTTACCATATCCTCTGTCTTGATAATCTTTAAGCACTTCGAGTTTCCATAAAATATGGTAATCATTAAATTCTGGGAAGTATGTTTTTTCAACTTCATCTTGTTTAAATAAGCACATTCTAGCTACGAGCTTATCACCAACATAAATACCATAAAATGGTGAATCTGAGCTAGCATCTATCATTCTTCCTTTTAATTCTTCAACCATATATAAACCTTCGTTGCCGAAGTTACGGAATTGTTCGAATGCTTCTTCAGTCTTGTAATTAATTTGTAAATGTTCTACTTTTGCCATGATAATCCCCCTTAATCTTTTCTTAATTATACTTCATTTACATAAAATTTTAAATTATAAGCCGTTAGATTGTTTTATTAACCTACAATCTTTATACTATTGGTAGTAATTAATTTCGAAGGAGAAAGACTCGTATGGACTGTATGAAGACTGTAATTGATCAACAAAATAGCTTTATAGATAGATTTACTAATCAAAGTGATGAAATTTTGAATTTTTATGAATATAAGCCTGGCCAACAATCTGAATTTGAAAGACGTTCTAAATTAAAATCTAATGGTAGAGAAAAAGAACTATCAGAAGTGATTCATAGTTATATGGCTGATTTAAATTTATCAGACAAACAACTTAAGAATATTGAGAGTTTAAGAGATGGTCACAAAGTTATTATCGGTGGTCAACAAGCAGGGTTATTTACTGGACCACTTTATACATTTCATAAAATTATTTCTATTATCATTTTAGCGAATGAACAAAGTGAAAAGTTAAATACACCAGTTGTTCCGGTTTTTTGGATAGCGGGAGAAGATCATGATTTTGATGAGGTAAATCATACATACGCTTATGATCGCATTTCAAGACAGTTAAATAAAGTGAAGTATAACACTTTAGAACCGCCAGAAAAAAGTGTATCACAGTATGATTTTGATAAAGAACTTGTCATGGATGCATTAAGCAACATGTATCGTTCTATAGGGGAAACAGAACATTCAAAAGATATTAAAAACATGGTCATAGAAGCAATAGAATCATCTGAATCATGGAGTAACATGTTTAAGGTTATAACTAATGAAGTGTTTAAAGAACATGGTTTATTATTAATTGATGCGAACTATTCAAAATTAAGAGAAATCGAAATTCCATTGTTTAAAGAAATAATAGAGAACCGTGAAAAAATTGATGATGCGTTTCGAAATACACAAGATCAATTTTCAGAAGTTATTAAAAAACGTATGATTTTAACTGATAGTAATGTACATTTATTTTTTGACTACAATGATAAAAGACAATTGTTAATGTATGAAGAAGGACAATTTTATTTAAGTAAGGACAATGACGTTACTTTTAGTAAGGATGAATTAATTAATATGTTAGAAAGACATCCTGAAAGGTTCTCTAATAATGTTGTAACAAGACCATTAATGGAGGAATATTTATTTAATACTTTAAGCTTTATTGGTGGACCAAGTGAAATTATATATTGGGGTGAACTCAAAGGTATATTTGATGAATTGAATATTGAAATGCCTATTGTTACCCCAAGAATGCGCATTAGTTACTTAACTCAAGAGAGTAAGAAATGTATAGACACCTATAATCTTGATTTAGATTCAGTACTTCTAAATGGTGTTAAAAAAGATAAAGATAAATTTATTAGAGAAAAAGCATCTGATGAAGTACTAAGAGAAATTGACCGAATAAAAGAAGTACAAACAAGTTTTCATCAAAAACTCATTAGTGAAATTGGTGAGAATTATCAAAATAGAAAATTGATTGAAAAGAACAATCAAATACATCAACATCAGTACCAGTACTTAATAGATAGATATTTATTGAACATAGAAAGAGAAAATGAAATAAGCATGAGACATTTTGAAACAGTGGAGAATACTTTACATCCTCACCAAGGATTACAAGAAAGAGTATGGAATCCTATACAATTGATGAATCAATTTGGGATTACTATGTTCAGTCCCTCCACTTATCCACCACTTTGTTACACTTTTGAACATATTACGGTGGAACTATAGTTATAGCAAGGTTTAACACTCAATTTACGAAATCGTAAATTGGGTGTTTTTTTTACTATTTACACAAATTTTAATAAATATTGTATAAATAGTGGAGGATTGTGGGGGAATGTGGTAAATTATAAATAAGGTGAGGTGAGATAAAATGTTCATGGGTGAATATCAACATCAATTGGATACTAAAGGGCGTATGATTGTGCCTTCTAAATTCAGATATGATTTGAACGAACGTTTTATTATCACTAGAGGCCTAGATAAATGTTTGTTTGGCTACACACTTGAAGAGTGGGCGCGCATCGAAGAAAAACTCAAAACCTTACCTATTACAAAAAAAGATGCCCGTAAATTCATGAGAATGTTCTTCTCAGGAGCTGTTGAAGTTGAGTTAGACAAACAAGGACGTATAAATATCCCTCAAAATTTAAGAAGTTACGCTAATTTAAGTAAAGAATGTACAGTAATTGGTGTTTCTAACAGAATTGAAATTTGGGATAAAGCTACGTGGAATGATTTTTATGATGAATCTGAAGACAATTTTGAGGACATTGCGGAAGATCTCATTGATTTTGATTTTTAGGAGTGGAGTAAATGTTTCATCACGTATCCGTACTATTAAAGGAAACTGTAGATAAATTAGATATTAAACCCGATGGTACATACGTTGATTGTACATTAGGTGGAGCTGGGCATAGTTTATACCTAGTTGAACAATTAAATGACGAAGGCAGACTTATTGCAATCGATCAAGATGAAACAGCAATTGAGCATGCTAAAGAGATTTTGAAAGACCACATGCACAAAATAATTTTTGTACAAGACAACTTTAGAAATTTAAAACATATATTAGAAGAACTACAAATTAATGATGTAGATGGCGTACTATATGACCTTGGTGTATCTAGTCCACAACTTGATACACCAGAACGAGGCTTTAGTTATCACTATGATGCAAAGTTGGATATGAGAATGGATCAGTCCCAATCATTATCTGCTTATGAAGTGATAAATGAATGGTCATATGAACAACTTGTGAAAATCTTTTTTAGATATGGTGAAGAAAAATTTTCAAAACAAATAGCTAGAAAGATTGAAGCAAGAAGAGAACAAGTACCTATAGAAACGACTTTCGAATTAGTGGATTTAATTAAAGAAGGTATTCCAGCCGCTAGAAGAAGAAAGGGCGGACATCCTGCTAAGCGTGTATTTCAAGCGGTTAGAATTGCAGTGAATGATGAGTTAGGTGCTTTTGAAGAATCAATTGAAGCAGCTATACAGAACGTGAAAGTAGGAGGAAGAATCTCGGTAATTACTTTCCATTCTTTAGAAGATCGTTTGTGTAAACAAGTCTTCCAAGAATATGAAAAAGGACCAGATGTACCAAGGGGATTGCCGGTTATACCGGAAGAGTACAAACCGAAATTGAAACGAGTAAATAGAAAACCAATTATTTCTGATGATCAAGAACTAGAACAGAACAACAGAGCTAGAAGCGCAAAGTTAAGAGTAGCAGAAATTTTGAAGTAAGCAGAGGAGTGGCAATTGAATGGCAGTAGAAAGAATATATCCAAATTATAGACCTGATGAGTGGCAAGAGCCACAACTCGAACCACAGAAGAAAAAAGTTACAAAGACCAAAGTTGTAAGAATATCAAGAATCGAAAAAATTGTATACATATCATTAATAACTATGATTGCGTTGATAAGTATTTATATGCTATCTTTAAAAATGGATGCGTATAACAACAAAACTCAAATTGCGGAATTAGATAGTAAAATCGAGCAGCAACAAACGACAAATAGTGATTTGAAGACAGAATCTATGAAACAGTCGTCATATGAGCGTATCTACGAAAAAGCTGAAGATTACGGTCTGAAGTTGAATAATGACAATGTAAAGGTAGTGCGTAGTGATGCCCAAAATTAAAATAAAGAAAAATAAAATAGGAGCAGTCCTCTTAGTAAGCTTTTTCGGACTGCTCTTTTTTATATTGGCCTTAAGATATTCATATTTAATGATCAGTGGACATTCCGCTGGTGAAGATTTAGCTTATAGAGCGAGTGAAAAATATTTACGACAATCTGTTGCAGAACCAGAACGTGGAAAGATTTATGATAGAAATGGAAAAGTTCTAGCTGAAGATACTGACAGCTATAAATTAGTAGCAATTTTAGATAAAAAAATGAGTAAAGATAGTGATAAGCCATTGCATGTTAAAGACAAGAAAAAAACGGCTAAAGAATTATCGAAAATTATTGATATGGATGAAAAAGACATATTAAAAAAACTTGAAACTAAAAAAGCTTTCCAAGTTGAATTTGGACAAAAAGGTAAAGATTTAACTTATAAACAAAAGACTCAAATAGAAAAGCTTAAATTACCAGGACTTACTTTTGAAACTGAGAAAAAAAGATTTTATCCTAATGGAAACTTTGCATCTCATCTAATAGGTTTAGCAGACAAAGACCATGAAACGAATAAGTTAAAAGGTGTTTCTGGTGCTGAGAAAGTATTTGATAGCTATTTAAGTGGGAAAACTGGTAAAAACTCATACAAGCAAGATATATGGGGAATGTTAGTACCAAACAGTGAAGATAGCATTAAAGCAAAAAATGGTGATGATGTTCATTTGACTTTAGATTCAAATATACAAGTCTTCGTTGAAAATTCACTAGATGAAATGGTTGATCGCTATAAACCTAAAGATTTATTTGCTGTCGTAATGGATGCTAAGACTGGAGAAATATTAGGTTATAGTCAACGCCCAACATTTAATCCGGATACTAAAGAAGATTTCGGTAAAAAATGGGCAAATGATTTATATCAGAATACTTATGAACCAGGTTCAACATTTAAAACATACGGACTTGCTGCAGCTATAGAAGAAGGCAAGTTTGATCCTAAGAAGAAATTTAAGTCAGGTAATAGAGAAATTGATGGATTCAAGATTTATGATTGGAACGATGATGGTTGGGGCAATATACCAATGACAACAGGTTTTACTTATTCAGCTAATACTTTAATGATGAAACTACAAGACTTAGTTGGAGAAGATAAATCAAAAGCTTATTACGAAAAATTTGGATTCGGTAAGAAAACAGGTGGTCTATTTGATAGTGAAGCACCTGGACATATTGCATTTGACAATGAACTTCAAAGAAAAACATCAGCATTTGGTCAATCAACTACAGTAACACCTGTACAAATGTTGCAAGCTGAAACGGCAATATTGAATCAAGGTAATATGTTGGAACCTTATTATGTGAAATCTATAGAAAATAGAGAAGAGAATAAAACTATCAAAAAAGGTGAGAAAAAAGTTGTCGGTAATCCAGTCTCTAAAGATACTGCCCAAAAGACGATGGATGAATTAGATAAAGTAGTGAATAGTAAAGAGAGTCACGCAACCAATTATCAAATTGATGGTTATCGTGTAGCAGGTAAAACTGGTACTGCACAAGTTCCAGATACAAAAGGTGGCGGATATGTTGACGGAGAAAACCCTTACTTTGTAAGTTTCATGGGTTATGCACCAGCAAAAGATCCAGAAGTAGTTGTTTACGCTGGTATGTCATTAGCTCAAAAAAGAGATTTAGAAGCATATGAATATGGTGTTTCTCGAGGATTTAATCCTATTATGGAAAATACTTTGAAATATTTAGATGTTGAAGAAACTGAAGGCAAAGCGAAAAATAACTCTTCAGAAGTACCTGATGTTGTGAATATGAATGTACAAAAAGCAACTGATGCAATTAAAGGTAAAAAATTGGATCCAATTTTAATTGGTAAAGGTGATAAAGTTAAAAAACAATTACCTCTTAAAGGTAAAAATGTACAAGATAAAGAGAGAATCTTGCTTGTTACTGATGGAGAAATGACGATGCCTAATACTGAAAATTGGACTAAACGAGATCTATTAAAATTACAAGAAGCTACTGGTATTGATGTAGAAACTGAAGGTTCAGGCTATGTATCAGAACAATCTATTGATGAAAATCAAACGATAAAAGCTGGCACAAAAGTGACATTTACGCTTTCAAATAATCATCCAAATGGTGACAATTCTATTGGACAAGTACCAGAAGAGGATACTTCTAAAGACAAGAATAAAGATAATGATAACTAAGAGAATGAGAGGTTGAGACAATAAATTTGTCCTAACCTCACTCTATAAAAAATAAAAGAAAAGGTGAACAAATATGAATTTCATGCTACCTGTCATTGCATTTTTATTGACTTTAATACTTGTGCCAGTTTTAATTCCAACACTTAAAAAATTAAAATTTGGTCAAAGTATAAGAGAAGAAGGACCTAAGAGTCATATGAAAAAAACAGGAACACCAACAATGGGAGGGTTAACATTTTTGCTTGCAACTATTGTTGTTACAATAATTGCATTATTCTATGTTGAACAAGTAGGTCCTCTTATTCTATTGTTATTTGTAACAATTGGATTTGGTTTAATTGGTTTTATCGACGATTACATTATTGTAGTTAAAAAAAATAACCAAGGGTTAACAAGTAAACAAAAGTTCTTTGCACAAATTGGAATCGCGATCGTATTTTATATTGTAAGTATATTGATGCCGAATTATGATTTTGAAACAGCAATTAATATACCATTTACAGATTGGTCATTACCTTTATCTGTTTTTTATATAATATTCATTGTATTCTGGCAAGTTGGATTTAGTAATGCAGTAAACTTAACAGATGGTTTAGATGGATTATCTACAGGCTTATCTATTATTGCATTTGGTTTTTATGCCATTTTATCATTTACATTAGATAAACCAGAAATTGGCTTGTTCTGTTTAGTTATGTTAGCAAGTTTAATTGGATTCTTAATTTATAATAAATACCCAGCAAAAGTATTTATGGGAGACACGGGAAGTTTAGCTTTAGGTGGTATATTTGCAACAATTTCAATTATGCTTAATCAAGAAATTACGTTGTTATTTATAGGTTTAGTATTTGTAATTGAAACAATGTCTGTGATGCTACAAGTAACATCATTTAAACTTACGGGTAAAAGAATATTTAAAATGAGTCCTTTGCACCATCATTTTGAGTTAGTAGGTTGGAGTGAATGGAAGATTGTCTTAGTATTCTGGACTACTGGTATCATTACAGGTGCAATTGGTCTATGGATTGGAGTAATGTGATATGAAGGAATATGATGCATTAAAAGGAAAAGAAGTCCTTATATTAGGATTAGCAAAAAGTGGATATGAAAGCGCGAAATTATGTAACAAACTTGGTGCATATGTCACTGTTAACGATGGTAAAGATTTATCTACCGATCCTCATGCAATTGAATTACAGAATCAAGGTATTAAATTAATTAGCGGAGAACATCCTATTAGTTTATTAAATCATAATCCGTTAATCGTTAAGAACCCGGGTATTCCTTATAGTATTCCTTTGTTACAAGAAGCTGTAAATAAAGGGTTAGATATCATTACTGAAGTTGAACTGAGTTATTATATTTCTGAAGCGCCGATTATAGGTATCACGGGTACAAACGGAAAAACTACGGTGACTTCCTTAATCGGAGATATGTTTGGGAATAGTAAAGTAAATGGGCAAGTTTCTGGGAATATTGGGGTAGTTGCATCAAAAGTTGCACAAGATGTTACTAAAGATGATTATCTAATTACTGAATTATCATCATTTCAGCTGTTAGGAACGATTAAATATCGCCCACATATCGCAATAGTAACGAATATATACTCTGCTCATTTAGATTATCACGGAACTTTAGAAGAATATCAAAACGCTAAAAAAAATATTTTTAGCAATCAAACAGAAGATGATTACTTAATTTTTAATTATGAACAAAGACATCTTATAAATAAGGATGAAATTAAATCTAAAATTTTATACTTTTCAACTGAACAACAAGTTGATGGCATCTATATTGAGGACGGATATGTTGTTTATAATGGAATAAGAATTATCAATATTAATGATATTGTTTTACCAGGTAAACATAACTTAGAAAACGTACTTGTAGCAGTTCTAGCTGCTTTAATTTCTGGAGTAGATGTTAAATCTATTGTTCATACACTTACAACATTCTCAGGTATTAAGCATAGACTTCAATACGTAGGCAATAATCGTGGAAATAAATATTACAACGATTCAAAAGCAACAAATACTTTAGCTACTCGATTTGCATTAAGCTCATTTAACACGCCAATAATATGGCTATGTGGAGGATTAGATAGAGGTAATGATTTTGATGATTTGATTCCATATATGGACAATGTTAGATTGATGGTTACTTTTGGTGAAACAAAAGATAAACTTAAAACATTAGGTGCGAGTCAAGGTAAAGAAGTTATACAAGCACATGATGTGAAAGATGCTGTCAATATAATACAAGATTATATTCAATCTAATGATGTTGTATTATTATCGCCAGCATGTGCGAGTTGGGATCAATATGATACTTTTGAAGCACGTGGAGAAGAATTCATTAAAAGCTTCCAAAAGTATTTACCAACTTTTTAGAAATTGTATAAAAAGGAGTGACAACCGTGAATAAAAGTTCTGAAAATAAAGAGGATATATTGCAATTTGAAACGACTACTGAAGACGAACGTTTGAAAATGATGCGAAATAAAAGAAAGCGTAGACGTCAAATTCAATTAGGTGTATTCATAGGTGTTATACTCCTTGTCATTTTGATTGTTCTGTATATGTTTACAGATATAAGTAAAGTTGATCAAGTAGACATAAAAGGTGAAGAAATTGTAGCAAAAAAAGATATAAATAAAGCCTTGAATATTAAATCTGACTCGAGAATTTATAATTTACCAATTAGTGATATGAAAACGAAGATTGAAAAACTTGAAGGTGTTAAAAGTGTCACAATCAAGAGACATTTTCCTAATGATATGACAGTCGAGGTCACTGAGTATGAACCAATTGGTTTGATTAAAAATAAAAAGGGGTATGTACCTTTGTTGGAAAATGGATCAACTATAAAAAACTTATCAACAGATCTCCCAATTGATGTTCCTATTTTGAATGATTTTAGTTCGAAAAAATTAGATAAACTTATTCCTGAATTGAAGAAAGTTAAACCGAAAGTAAAAGCAATGATTTCTGAAGTCAATTATAAACCAGGTGAAAATAATCAAAATAGGATACAATTGTTTATGACAGATAATGTTGAAGTTGTTGGTGATATTCAAACTTTTGCAAATAAAATCAACTATTATCCTAGTATTTCTGATAAATTAGAGAGAGATAATTCAGGAGCATTAAAAACACCTGGATTTGTAGATTTGCAAGTTGGTGTGACATTTTTACCATACGAAACAAAAGAACAACAAAGTGAACGTTCTGAAAAAGAGGCAAAACAAGATGAAAGTGCTAAAACAGAACAAAAAAAATTAGACCAAGCGCTTCAAGATTTATCTAAAGAATTGGATAAATCAGGTGAAGAACCAAAATCATCTGAAAAATCGCAAGAATAAGTAAAAAAATCAATAAATAAACCTATAATTAGTTCACATTAAATCATCTATCATGTAAACTAATAATAGTGTAAATTTGATTATCATGTGTTAGAGGAGGTGCCTATCGATGGAGGAACATTATTATATTAGTTTAGATATAGGTTCATCGAGTGTAAAAGTAATAGTAGGAGAAAAATTTCATAATGGCATTAACGTGATAGGTACAGGGCAAACGTATACAAATGGTATAAGAAATGGCTGTATTGATGACTTTGATATCGCAAAACAAGCGATTAAAGATACAATCAAAAAAGCGGCGATTGCTTCTGGGGTAGATATTAAAGAAGTATTTTTAAAAATGCCTATCGTGAATACAGAAATATATGACGAGAAATTTGAAATACCTTTTGAAGGAACAGAAACTGAAATTAATGGAAGTCACATTGAATCGGTATTAGAAGGCATCAGAGATTTAAATGATGTACCTGAAACTGAAGTAATTGGTGTATTTCCAATGAAATTCATTGTGGATGATTTGCATGAAGTGTCAGACCCTAAAGAAATGGTTGCTACTCAATCATTAAAAGTAGAGGCAGGCGTTATCGCAACATCAAAATCACTATTAATCAATATAATTAAATGTGTTGAATCTTGTGGAGTGGATGTATTAGACGTATTTTCAGATGCGTACAATTATCAATCTATCCTATCTCCAACAGAAGTTGAGTTAGGAGCTTGTGTCATTGATATAGGTGAAGATTTAACTCAAGTCGGTTTCTATGAGAGAGGCAATCTTGTTGATGCTGATACGATTGAAATGGCAGGTAGAAGTATTACAACAGATATAGCTAAATCGTTAAATACTACATATGACAACGCTGAGAAGATTAAACAACAATATGGTCATGCTTTTTATGATTCAGCATCAGATCAAGATGTTTTTAGTGTAGAACAAATCAACGAAGATGGACATGCACAATTCACTCAGAAAGAGTTAAGTGAGATTATCGAATCTAGAGCAGAAGAAATATTCTTTGAAATATTCGATTTACTACAAGACATGGGTATAACAAATGTTAACGGTGGATTTATTGTGACTGGTGGAACTTCGAATTTACTAGGTATAAAAGAACTTCTACAAGATATGGTAAATGAAAAAGTACGCGTACATACTCCATCACAAATGGGTATACGTAAACCCGAGTTTACATCTAGTATATCTACAATATCTAGTGGAATTAACTTTGATGAGCTACTAGATTATGTTACAATGAATAATTATGATGTGGATAATGTTGAAGAAGAAACATATGAAGATGTAAATCAAGAAACTAAAGCTAAACCATATGAACAATGGTTTAAGAAAAAAACAAACAAAGACAAAAACAATGACGTAAAAGCTTCAAATTCTGATAACGACAATTACGCCGAAACAGATTATGATTCGGAAAGTCAAGAAGAGAAGCCTAGTGTATTCAAAAAATTAATGAAATCGTTATTTGATTGATGGGTCATAAAGATTAGGAGGATAATAAATGTTAGAATTTGAACAAGGGTTTAATCATTTAGCTACTTTAAAAGTAATTGGTGTTGGTGGCGGAGGTAATAACGCCGTAAACCGTATGATAGATCATGGAATGAATAATGTAGAATTTATTTCTATTAATACAGATGGTCAAGCTTTAAACTTATCAAAAGCTTCATCTAAGATTCAAATTGGTGAAAAATTAACTCGTGGATTAGGTGCTGGTGCTAACCCAGAAATAGGGAAAAAAGCTGCAGAAGAATCACGTGAACAAATAGAAGATGCTATCCAAGGTGCAGATATGGTATTCGTAACTGCAGGTATGGGTGGTGGAACAGGTACAGGTGCTGCACCTGTAGTTGCTAAAATCGCTAAAGAAATGGGTGCTTTAACAGTTGGTGTTGTAACACGTCCATTTAGCTTTGAAGGTCGTAAACGTCAAACACAAGCTGCTGCTGGTGTAGAATCAATGAAAGCTGCAGTAGATACGTTAATCGTTATCCCTAATGACCGTTTATTAGATATCGTTGATAAATCAACGCCTATGATGGAAGCATTTAAAGAAGCAGATAATGTTTTACGCCAAGGTGTACAAGGTATTTCAGATTTAATCGCTGTTTCAGGTGAAGTTAACCTAGACTTTGCTGACGTTAAGACAATCATGTCTAACCAAGGTTCAGCATTAATGGGTATTGGTGTATCTTCAGGTGAAAACAGAGCAATCGAAGCTGCTAAAAAAGCAATTTCTTCACCATTATTAGAAACGTCTATAGTTGGCGCTCAAGGTGTCTTAATGAATATTACAGGTGGAGAGTCATTATCTCTATTTGAAGCTCAAGAAGCAGCAGATATTGTTCAAGATGCAGCTGATGAAGATGTTAATATGATATTTGGTACTGTTATTAACCCAGAATTACAAGACGAATTAGTCGTTACTGTAATTGCAACAGGTTTCAATGACAAACCTTCTAATGCTCGCAAACCTCAAAGTGGTGGAGCATTTGGTGGAACTACAGAAGAACCTACTTCTAATAGAGAAGAAGGGGAATCACTAGGTAGAAAAGCTTCATTTGAAAATAAATCAGCAAATGAATCAACTGATGATAGTGATATTCCAAGTTTCATTCGAAATAGAGAAGATAGACGTTCTAGACGCTCTAGACGATAAATGAACTTAAAAAGTCATCAGGCTAAGTCCTGATGACTTTTTTTGTTAGGAGAGATGAAATGAAAGAGATATTTAGTCAGCGAAATCATTATTTAGAGTATGACATCGATAGTAGAGAAGATATAACACTAGGTATTACAACACGTAAAGATGGTTACAGTTCATACCCAGAAAATGCCTTTAACATGGCACGTTATATTGATGACAATCAAGAAAATATTACTGCTCATCAAAAAATATTGGCTGATGAAATTGGTTTCAATTGTGAAAATTGGGTGTTTCCAATACAAACACATGAAAACAAAGTTCAAGAGGTATTTTCAGATGATAAAGGTAAGAACATAAAAGCTTTAACAAATGAATTACATGGAATTGATGGGCTATTTACTTACGAATCTAATCTACTTTTAACAATGTGTTTTGCAGATTGTGTTCCAATATATTTATACGACGTTAAAAATAAATATATCGGTCTTTGTCATGCTGGATGGAGAGGCACATACACTCAAATATTGAAAGAAATGATAGATCAATACAATGGTGAATTAGCAAATCTCAGAATTGTGATAGGTCCGTCTACTTCTAATACTTATGAAATCAATGAAGATATATACAATAAATTTAATTCTTTACCAATAGATGCTAGTTTATATATAGAAAAAAGAGAACAAGATCGATATGGTATTGATTTGAAACGTGCTAACGAATTGTTGGCAATACATTATGGAATAAGTCCAGAGCATATTGTTAAAACGAGCCACTGTACAGCAAGTGAAACAGATTTATTCTTTTCATACAGAGTTGAAAAAGGTAATACTGGTAGAATGCTTGCATTTATAGGCAGAAAGTAGGTAAAGTTTTGAAATCAGTAGAAGAAAATTTAAAAGAAATAAATTCACAAATTTGTGACAGCTGTAATAAATCACAGTTTGACACAACACCTCAAGTGATTGTTGTGACAAAATATGTTACAATAGACCGAGCTATAGAAGCTTATGAAGCTGGATTGAAAAATTTTGGCGAAAATAGAATAGAAGGTTTCTTAGAAAAGAAAAAACATCTACCTGATGATGCTGTAATGCACTTTATAGGGTCATTACAAACGAGAAAAGTTAAAGAAGTAATCAATGAAATTGACTACTTACACGCATTAGATAGATTGAAATTAGCTAAAGAAATTGATAAACGTGCTGATCATGTTATAAAATGTTTTATTCAGGTAAATGTTTCAGGTGAAGAATCTAAACATGGTATTTCACCGGAAGAATTGATTCCATTTATAGAAGAGTTTAAAACTTTTAAACATATTGAAGTAGTTGGATTAATGACTATGGCACCTTTGACTGAAGATAAAACGAAATTAAGACAATATTTTAATCAGCTAAGAAATTTAAAAGATAAAGTACAATCATTGAATTTATCTTATGCGCCATGTACTGAATTATCCATGGGTATGAGTAATGATTTTAACGAAGCAATTTTAGAGGGTGCTTCATATGTACGAATTGGTACTAAATTAGTTGGTGAATAGGAGTGTAAATTATGGCAATTAAAGATGTATTTAAAGGTTTTTTCGTAGTTGATGAAGAAGAAGAGGTATACGAAGAACCACAAAGAGAACAAAAACAACAAACACCACAGCAAGAACCTTCTACACAAGAGAAAAAAATGAATCAACAATCTATTAAAAGTGTACCAACACAAAAAGCAAATACTACAAGATATCAATCACAACGTTCACGTGATTTTAAAAAACCTGAAAGGAAAGAGGCCATGACTGAAAAACGTACAAATTCATCTCAAACGAATGTTGTAAGCATGAGTGGTAATATGGATTTTGCGCAAAGTTCAAAAATGTGCTTATTTGAACCAAGAGTATTTTCTGATACTCAAGATATCGCTGATGAGTTGAAAAACAGAAGAACTACTTTAGTGAATTTACAACGCATTGATAAAGTATCAGCTAAAAGAATTATAGATTTTTTAAGTGGTACTGTTTATGCAATAGGTGGAGATATAAGAAGAGTAGGTACAGATATTTTCTTATGTACACCTGATAATGTTGAAGTAGCAGGATCAATTACTGAACAGTTAGAACAAGTTGAACCTTATCAAGAATAGAGGTATTAAGATATGGATAGTGGATTATTAAGTACAATTTTAGGATTTATATTATTCCTAGTTAAAATTTATCAATATGGTATGATTGTTTATTTCCTTACATCTTGGTTACCAAGCCTTAGAGAAGGCGCATTTGGACAATTTTTAGGAAAAATATATGAACCATTTTTAGAACCATTTAGAAAAATTATTCCACCGTTAGGTATGCTAGACATATCATCAATTGTGGCATTTATTACACTAAGTTTATTCTACGTTGGTTTAATCAATATATTTAATATGATTGTACCTGTTGTACCAATATTATAAATGAACAATGAATGACAGTAGGGTGGGACGAAATGTCACATCCTATTTTTTATATAATTAGAGGTGTAAAATGGATATATATCAGCACTTTAGAAAAGAAGAAAAAGAAGAAATTGATTTATTTTTAAATAAATGTGAAATAGCAGAAAGAAATTATCAACATGTATTAACTGATTTTTTAGATCCTAGAGAACAGTTTATTTTACAAACTATAGTTGGAGGATTTGATGAATTAGAAGTTCATTTTTTTGGAGGTAATAATGAATCTGAAAGAAAACGTGCAATTGTTGCACCAGATTACTTTGTTCCAACTGATGAAGATTATGAAATTGTACTAATTGAACTTACGTATCCTTCTAAATTTGTTAATCTGACGCATCGCAACGTATTAGGGACGATTATGTCTCTTGGAATAGATAGAAATCAACTTGGCGATATAATCGTAAATGGCCGAATACAGTTTGTTTTGACAAAAAGATTTGAATCATATATTATGATGGAATTAACAAAGATTAAAGGCGCAGGAATCAAATTGAGTTCTATTCCTTTCCAAAATATGATACAATCGAATGAGAATTGGAATAGTCACGATGCAACAGTTAGTGCAATGAGACTTGATGTTATAGTAAAACATATAACAAATACAAGTAGAACGATAAGTAAAAAGCTAATTGAAAGTAAACGTGTTAAAGTCAATCATAGAGAAATTGAAGTAGTAGACTTTATAGTCGAAGAGAATGACTTATTATCTATTAAAGGATATGGTCGAGCATTGATCATAGCAAACAATGGAGAGTCAAAAAAAGGGAAGTTAAGAATAACTTATAAAACTTTGTTTAAATAGTGCTAAGGAGGAAAACTTATGGCATTTACCCCAGAAGAAATCAAACAAAAAGAGTTTAGTAGAGTCCATAAAGGATTAGATGAATCAGAAGTACGTCAATATTTACAGACTTTAAGTGATGAAATTGAAAAATTAAAATCCGATAAAGATCAGTTACAAACTTTAATTAATGACAAAGATGAAAATATTAATCGTTTTAAAGCGGTTGAAAATACAATATCTGAAGCATTGTTACAAGCACAAAAAACAGGCGAAGAAACAAAACATACTGCTGTATTAAAAGCAGATGCTATTGTTAAAGAAGCTGAAGGTCGTTCGGATCAAATTATTAATGATGCACTCCAAAAAGCGCGTCATATCAGTTTCCAAACTGAAGATATGAAACGTCAATCTAAAGTGTTTCGCTCTCGTTTTCGCATGTTAGTTGAAGCTCAATTAGATTTACTGAAGAATGATGATTGGGATTATTTATTAAATTATGATATTGATCAACAACAAGTTACTGAAGAAAATATTGACATTTTGAATAAAGAAGAAGAAAATAATCAAGAACAGATAAATAATCAAACAGTAAATAGTGAAGAGGACAAGTCTAAAGAATAATGATTTGCTAAGCGAGTTAGGGATAGTGTGAGCCTGACGATTTCAATTCTTTAGGTATCACCTGTTTACAAAATTATATATTTTTGATGAGTGAACTCTAAGTTGAGTTAATGAGGGTGGTACCGCGATTAAAGTCGTCCCTATTATTTCAACTTAGAGTTTTTTATTTTAATTTAAATGAAGAAGGAGATTAAGACTTATGGATTACAAAGATACGTTACTAATGCCTAAAACAAGTTTTCCAATGAGAGGTGGTTTACCAAACAAAGAGCCACAAATCCAAGAAGAGTGGAAAGAGAAAGACTTATTCAATAAAATTTTAGAAAAAAATAAAGGAAATACACCATTTATTCTTCATGATGGACCGCCATACGCTAATGGTAATTTGCATATGGGACACGCATTGAATAAAATTTTGAAAGATATAATTGTGAGACAAAAATCAATGTCTGGTTATTATGCACCATACGTTCCAGGTTGGGATACGCATGGTTTACCTATCGAGCAAGCATTAACAAATAAAGGTGTTAAAAGAAAAGAAATGACAATCGCGGAATTCCGTGAAAAATGTAAAGAGTTTGCATTAGAGCAAATTGAATTACAAAAAGCAGACTTTAGACGTTTAGGTGTAAATGGTGATTGGGATAACCCATATATTACTTTGAAACCTGAATTTGAAGCGGCGCAAATCAGAGTGTTTGGTGAAATGGCTGCAAAAGGTTTAATCTATAAAGGGAAAAAACCAGTATATTGGTCTCCTTCAAGTGAATCATCTTTAGCAGAAGCTGAAATCGAATATCAAGATAAAAAATCTCCTTCAATTTATGTAGCATTTAATGTTCTTGATGGTAAAGGTATTGTTGACGAAGATGCTGCATTTGTTATTTGGACTACAACTCCTTGGACTATTCCATCTAATGTAGCAATAGCTGTAAATCCTACATTAAATTATGTTCAAGTTAATGTTGAAGGTAAAAAGTATGTAGTTGCAGATGCTTTATTAGATACAGTTTGTGAAGAATTAGACTGGAATAAAGAAACAATCGTAAGAGAGAAAGAGTTTAGTGGTTCTGAATTAGAATATATAACTGCTCAACATCCATTTATCGATAGAACATCATTATTAATTTTAGGTGATCATGTTACAACAGATGCAGGTACTGGCTGTGTACATACAGCACCTGGGCATGGTGAAGATGACTATGTAGTTGGTCAAAAATATGGTCTAGATGTTATTAGTCCTATTAATGATAAAGGTGTATTCACTGAAGAAGCTGGTGAATTCGAAGGACAATTTTACGATAAAGCGAACAAAACAATTACTGAAAAATTAGAAGAAGTCGGCGCGTTATTAAAACTTTCTTTCTTCAAACATTCATATCCTCATGACTGGCGTACTAAAAAACCAGTTATCTTTAGAGCAACTGAACAATGGTTTGCGTCTATCAGTAAAGTAAGAGAAGATATTTTAGATGCAATTGATAATACGAAGTTCAAAATTGATTGGGGTAAAACGCGACTATATAACATGATTAGAGATAGAGGAGAATGGGTTATTTCTCGTCAAAGAGTATGGGGCGTTCCTTTACCTGTATTCTATGCTGAAAATGGCGATATCATCATGACAGATGAAACAATTAATCATGTTGCAAATCTATTTGAAGAACATGGTTCAAATATTTGGTTTGAAAGAGAAGCGAAAGACTTGTTACCTGAAGGATTTACTCATGAAGGTAGTCCAAATGGTGAGTTTACAAAAGAAACTGATATTATGGATGTATGGTTTGATTCTGGTTCAACACATAGAGGTGTATTAGAAACACGTCCTGAATTATCTTATCCAGCTGATATTTATCTAGAAGGTAGTGACCAATATAGAGGTTGGTTCAACTCTTCAATTACAACATCTGTAGCAACTAAAGGTATCTCACCATACAAAATGTTACTTTCACACGGTTTCGTTATGGATGGAGAAGGTAAGAAAATGAGTAAATCTTTAGGAAATGTAATCGTTCCAGATAAAATTGTTAAACAAATGGGTGCTGATATCGCGAGATTATGGGTTAGTAGTGTAGATTACTTAGCAGATGTTAGAATTTCAAATGACATCTTAAAACAAACTTCTGACGTATATCGTAAAATTAGAAATACATTCCGTTTCTTATTAGGAAATGTTAATGATTTCAACCCAGCAACTGACAACGTTAAATATGAAGATATGCTTGAAATTGATCAATACATGCATAATAGATTAAACCAATTCATTGGTAGAACTTTATCTCATTATGAAGCATTTGATTATTTAGATATTTATCAAGATATTCAAAACTTTATCAATGTAGAATTAAGTAACTTCTATTTAGATTATGGTAAAGATATTCTTTATATCGAACAATATGATTCATTGAAACGTCGTAGTATGCAAACAGTGTTATACGAAACATTAGTTAAATTAACTAAATTATTAGCACCAATTATCCCACATACTGCAGATGAAATTTGGGGACACATTCCACACGTAGAAGAAGAAAGTGTTCATTTAACAAATATGCCTAATCCACATGAAGTAGATACTGAATTAGTTGAAAAATGGTCTAAACTTATGAAATTAAGAGACGATGTGAATAGAGCTTTAGAAGTTGCACGTAACGAAAAAGTTATTGGTAAATCATTAGAAGCACATATCACACTTTCAAATTCAGAAGACTTTAATACAGTAGAATTCTTAAGTCAATTCCAAGACTTACAACAACTATTTATCGTATCAAAAGTTGATGTAGTTGATGAATTAACAGATGGAGAAGAATATGAGTACGTTAAAGTAACAGTTAAACATGCAGATGGAGAAAAGTGTCAACGTTGTTGGAATTACTCAGATGAATTAGGTTCAGTAGGTGAACTTGATCATTTATGTCCACGTTGCCAAGAAGTAGTTAAAACATTAATATAAAATGAAGTTTTATAAACGCCCAATCCGTAGTACTTATTTCGGATTGGGCGTTTTTTGTATGTTTATATTTTTGTTATATTTAATATAAAATTCATTAAAAAAAGTATTGTTAGTAAAAAATTTACATAATATAATGAAAGTAATTAATCTGCGATATAAGCTTCTTCAAGAGAGACAAAATATAGGATATATAAAGACCAAACCTAAATATGAGAAAGTTATATGAAAGGTTAAAATATGCAAAGGAGTGATATATACATCTACGCCAAGAAGTGAATGTCATTAACTAGAGAATAAACATCATTTTATTTTTAAATTAATGTAAGTATCGTTGAACATTTTTATTAGATAAATAAGTAAAAATTTTTATGTTTATTTTTCTGAAAAATCAGAAAAGAGGTGCGAAATGAACAGGTTTATATGCTCTATAATTCTTTTGTTTTTAATCAAAATCGTAATGTTTAGTAATGATGTTTCTGCCGAAAATAATATAGAATCATATAATGAAGTGTCAAATATATATTTAAATGAAAACAATATTTCACTTGAAGGTCATGAGAAATCTGTAAGCGAAAATTCAATTACTAATTCAAATACAAGTATTAGTTTAGGTGAAGATATTAATAATGAAAATATCAAGAATATTCCAGAGGGAGTAAACATTGACAATAATAAACCTACAAAATTTAATACGAATGTAACAACGAACAATGAATTTTCAACATGAGAAATCCAAGCTTGGTAAAAATAAAAATAAGGGTAATGAAAGTAATCTACCTTTTGGAAAAAATGAAGATATTCAAGGAAATAATTTAACTATAAATAAACATGAAAATGATGAAGCAATAGTTGGTCAAGATGATAGGAAAATTGTTGAAGATATAAATAAATCACCATACAAATCTATAGTATCCATAAATACTTATATAGATGAATCGATTTACTACAGTGGTACAGGATTTATGATAGATGACTATGCAGTACTAACTGCTGCACATGTTGTAATGAGTGATAATAAAGACGAAGATATTAAAAAAATTATCGTTAATGCGGGTTATAAAGAAAGGAAACCAACAATAGATATTGCTAGGGTTATAAAAATCTATGTAATGCCTGAATGGATAAATACACAAAATAGAAACTATGATATGGCCTTATTAATTTTAGATAAACCATTAGGTAAAAAAATTGGTAAATTAAAAATTGTAGATAAGTCAGCTTTAAATGAATTAATTACAACTTCTGGGTATCCTGCAAAAAAAAAATAAGAATATTAGAATTGGGAATCAATATTTTACTTCAGGTAAAATTGTTTATATAACTCAAAATAAATTATATTATAATTTAGATACTGAAGGAGGGCAAAGTGGTAGCCCAATATTCAATACAAATAACGATGTCATAGCTATTCATGCTGCAGGATTTTTGAATAATTCTGATTATAAATTTAATATAGGTGTAAGATTATCTTCTGATAAAATAAAAAAAATTAAACAGTGGAATGAAGAGTTGAAATTTGAAAAAATTAATAAATTTATAACTATTAATAAAAATGATGCGAAAATTTGGGAGAATTTAAACTTTAATCAATTATCAAATACTAATAAAAATTTGAAAGGAAAAATTTATAAATCAATCAATTTATATACCGATTCTAATGGAGGAAAATACCTATTAATTATTGACAGAAATAATAATTTTATAGGCTTTATAGATATTAAATCAACCACTGAAATTAAGGGAACATCTTCAAATAAAGTAGTTCAACTAAAATCGCAAAATGTAAAAGTCTATAGAAACTTTTTTGATGAATTAAAAAGTGATATAAAATTATCATTTTATAGTCATTATAAAGTTAAGTATATATATAAATTACCAACTAATCGTTTAATTTATTCTTTATATGACAAGAATAATAAATGGCAAGGATATGTAAATAGCATTGATGTTAGAGAAAATATCTTTGAACCAAATGATGAACGTATAGAAATTATAAATAATAATTATATTGTTTGGAAAGATTTCTTTGGTAATAAGAGTTTAGTTACTAAGTCGATATATCATAAAGTATTTAATGCTAAAGGTAAATATAAAGATAATAATAACCAAACATACTTAAAAATCTATGATAGTAAAAATAAATTTTTAGGAATTTTAAATATAAAAGCAACAAAAAAAGTTGTTCATAAAACTTTAAATAAAAATGTGAAAGTTATAAGTAAAAATTATAACTTTTATGGATATTTATTTGATACTAAAAGAGAATCTTCTGACAAATATATAAATAAAAAGTTATTTGCAAAAGCTCAATATAAATTAAGTAATGGGAAAACTTATTATTCATTATACGATAATAAAGATAATTGGATTGGTTATATTGAGAACAAAGCAGTAAAAATATTATAAATGTTATTCATGTAAGGAGAGATGTTTATGTTAAAGAAAGTATTTTTATCAACTTTGTTATGTACGATTGTAAGTGCTCCTATTGTAGGGAAAGTGAATGCTGAGGAATTGAAGGAGAATAAACCTGTTAAATATGTATTTAAATCAAGTGGTAAGGCTGCTCCTATATACATTAATTCTGATGGTTCAATGAGTATTCCAGAAAAAGAAATATTAGAAGTTAAGACTCCAGATCCAGAGGATTTTTATATTATTAAGAATGGTGTCAAAACTAATGAAGTAAATCCAAAATATAAACATATATCTGATCAATGGAGATACTTTGAATTTTATGCTTCTAAAGGCAGAGTAAATGACTTGTTTGTAGGTGAACATCCTAGACCTTTAGATGGTATTAATTTTGACCCTAGTGTTGACAATCCTAATTCATATAATCAAACAAATATGCAACAACCCGGACAACAAAGTAATACAAAAATTCCTAATGGCAATCAAGAAAAGCCACCTAGTCCAGATCAACTAGCTTCTGATAACAAAGGTAAACCGACTAAAAAAGATCCAAATAAAGATAAAAAAGATGACAAAGAAGTAAATCCAAATACAGAAAAAAAAGATGATAAAAAAGCAGAAATTCCTAAAAATACAGTCGTAAATAAAGATAACAAAGTAGCTGTAAATGATAAGAAAGTTAAACAATCAGCTAATGAGCAAAATAAAACAGATATGAATACAAATAAATCTGAACCTAAATCTTCTGAAGCATCTAAACAAGATAATAATAAAGATGTAAAGTCTAAGGAAGAATCTGTAACTAAGGTTAAAGCAAAAGAAAACAAATCTAATAAATCGCAAAAAGAATTACCGAAAACAGGTGAAAATGATAACGTGATATTACGTTATGTATTATTTACTTTTGCGGTATTATCTGCAGTTGGTATATTTAGTTTATCTAGAAAAGTTAAATCATAATTAAAAGTATCAATAATTAGGCTTATGAATTATTTTTTAGAGGTTAAGTAACTTAATGTTGCTTAATCTCTTTTTAAATTGGACATAATTTTAAAAATTCATATTAACAAACATGTCTGTTTATGTGGTAAAATAATCAAGATTGGAGTGAACAATAGATGCGTAAAGGTTACAATATACCGATATGGAGTACTTTTATTGTATTATTGATAGTATTTGATCAACTGACTAAGTTTATAATTGTTAAATCATTAGAAGTTGGTGAATCTGTAAAAGTAATCAGTAAAGTTATATATATTACATCTCACAGAAACCAAGGTGCTGCTTGGGGTATTTTACAAGGAAAAATGTGGTTGTTTTATATTGTAACTGTTGTTGTACTTGTTATTTTATTTATGTTTTTTAAAAATGAGGGATATGGTCAACCTGTTATGCAACTTGGTTTAAGTTTGTTAATTGCTGGTTCAATTGGTAATTTTATAGACAGATTGTTTAGAGGCGAAGTTGTTGATTTTATTGACACATATATCTTTGGCTATAATTTTCCGATATTTAATGTAGCAGACGCTGCTTTAACAATAGGTGTAATCGTATTAATTATTGTGATTTTATTTGAAGGTAAGGAGGAGAAAGCTTGAATACATTTGAATTTAAGATTGAAACAGAAAATGAAAAAGGCGTTAGAATAGATAAGTTATTACCTGAGTTAAACCCGGATTGGTCTAGAAACCAAATCCAAGATTGGATTAGATTAGGTTTAGTTGAAGTAAATGGTAATGTTATTAAAGCAAATTACAAGACGAAATTAAATGATGTTATTGTTGTTACTGAAAAAGTTGTAGAAGAAGTAGACATCGTGGCAGAAGATTTAGGTATTGAAGTATATTATGAAGATAAAGATGTAGCGGTAGTATATAAACCTAAAGGTATGGTTGTTCATCCGGCACCAGGGCATTATACAGGTACATTAGTAAATGGATTAATGCATGTTATTAAAGATTTGTCTGGAATTAATGGTGAAATTAGACCAGGTATCGTTCATCGTATTGATAAAGATACTTCAGGTTTATTGATGATCGCTAAAAATGACATTGCTCATAGAGGGCTTGTTGAACAATTAGTAAATAAAACTGTAACGAGAGAATATACTGCACTTGTTCATGGTAATATACCACATGAATTTGGTACGATTGAAGCACCAATAGGAAGAAATCCTAAAGAGCGACAAGAAATGGCAATTGTTGATGATGGTAAAGAAGCAGTGACACATTTTAATGTTGTTGATAAATTCGAAAAATATACATTAGTAAATTGTCAGTTAGAAACTGGACGTACTCATCAAATCAGAGTTCATATGAAGCATATTGGATTTCCTTTAGTAGGAGACCCTAAATACGGACCTAAGAAAACTTTGAATTTAGATGGACAAGCACTTCATGCAGGTTTATTAGGTTTCGAACATCCAGTAACGGGTGAATACATTGAAAAAGAAGCACCGTTACCTGAGTATTTTGAAACGTTGTTAGAAAAATTAAGAAATCACGAAGATAAAAAATAATTCAGACGTGTAATAATACTTAATTAATTTTATATAAACTTTGACATCAACAGAAAAAAACGATAGTATGGATTTAACAATTAAAGCGTCTTTAACGGACAGTCCAGAGAGGCTGAGAAGACATAATATGTACGTGTAGACCATTTTAATGGTACTAGTATATACTCATGTCTTCTACAGGCGTGAGTATTTTTTTGTGGAAGGAGATTGGATATGGCTGAAAGATTAATCATGGATGATGCTGCTGTTAATAGAGCATTAACAAGAATGTCACATGAAATATTGGAAAAGAATAAAGGCACGAAAGATATCGTTTTGTTAGGTGTTAAGACAAGAGGCGTTTTTCTTGCGAATAGAATCGAACAAAAAATCGAAGCTATTGAACAAGTTCAAGTACCAACTGGCGAAATTGATGTGACGCATTATCGTGATGATGTTCAAAATCAACAAGATGCAATTAAAGTGAAATCATTTAATATCGATGTTGATATTAATGATAAGCATGTCATTATTGTTGACGACGTATTATATACAGGAAGAACTGTAAGAGCTTCATTAGATGCTATATTAGATCATGCAAGACCACGAAAAATTAGTTTAGCTACATTAGTTGACAGAGGACATAGAGAGCTTCCAATAAGAGCAGATTATGTTGGTAAAAATATACCAACATCTTCTAATGAATCTATAGTCGTAGAATTAGAAGAGTTTGATAAACAAACAGCAGTAACATTAAATTAAATAAATCCTTTTAAATCAGTACGAGAGACTGGCAAAGGAGTATATATGAGACAGTATATCTATATCAGCATAGGTATAACTGTACCCATAGATCCCTTTGCAAATTGTGTAAAGGGATCTTTTTTTGAATAGGAGAAGGAAAATGACACACAACGAAGAAATGTTTGAACGAACAGTCGAGCCAATACTAGATGTAAATGAAAAACCTAAAGCTTCACAATGGTTTTTCTTAAGCTCACAACATTTATTTGCAATGTTTGGTGCAACAGTACTTGTACCATTTTTAACAGGTTTGCCTGTTTCGGCAGCACTTATAGCATCGGGACTTGGAACTTTGCTTTATATAATGATTACGAAAGGCAAAATTCCTGCTTATCTCGGATCAAGCTTTGCTTTTATAACACCGATTATAGTAGGACTCAAAACACATGACTTAGGTGAAATGTTAGTCGCTTTATTCATGAGTGGTATACTTTACGTCATCATCGGAATAATAATAAAAATTACAGGAACGAATTGGTTGTTAAACTTATTACCACCAGTTGTAGTAGGTCCAGTAATTATGGTGATTGGATTAGGTCTAGCACCTGTAGCTGTTAATATGGCAATGTACACGGATTCAAATGCCATGCAAGGGTATAGCGGAGTTTACATTACAGTGGCACTTATAACATTAATAACGACAATTATTGTCTCAGTATTCTTTAAAGGATTCTTATCAATTATTCCAGTACTAATCGGTATAATTGTTGGATATATATCATCATTATTATTTGGAATTGTTGACTTAAGTCCAATTTCAAAAGCAAAATGGTTACAAATGCCAGACATATACATGCCATTTCATGATTACACACCATCTATACAATGGGGACTTATACTCATCATGCTTCCAATTGTATTTGTAACAGTAAGTGAGCATATTGGGCATCAAATTGTAATTAATAAAATAGTAGGTAAAAACTTTTTTAAAGACCCAGGTTTACACAGATCATTAATTGGTGATGGAGTATCAACTATGATGTCTTCAATCATCGGTGGACCACCAAGCACAAC
>NZ_MWJM01000040.1:0-1398 GCF_002018435.1 Mammaliicoccus fleurettii
AAGGTGTCGCTAAAATTACACCGACAACGCCATTACCTGAAGGTAATATCACAGCCAAAGCAACGGATAATGCAGAAACACCGAATACGTCTGACACTTCTGAACCTGTCAAATCGAAAGATACAACACCTCCAACTAAACCTGTTATTACTACAGACTTAACTGATAAAGGTGGTACGAAAGATCCAATTACAGTGACTACTGATCCAGGATCTAAAGTAGAATTGTTCGATAAAGATGGCAATAAGATTGGTGAAGGTATCGCAAATGATCAAGGTGTCGCTGAAATCACGCCAACAACACCATTACCTGAGGGTAATATCACAGCGAAAGCGACGGATAATGCGGAAACGCCAAATACGTCTGACGCTTCTGAACCAGTCAAATCGAAAGATACAACGCCGCCTACTAAACCTGTGATTCAAACAGATTTAACTGGTAAAGGTGGCACGAAAGATCCAATTGTTGTAAAAGCTGACCCTGGAACTAAAGTTGAAATCTTCGATAAAGATGGCAATAAGATTGGTGAAGGTATCGCAAATGATCAAGGCGTAGCTGAAATCACACCAACAAAACCATTACCTGAAGGTAATATCACAGCGAAAGCGACGGATAATGCGGAAACGCCAAATATGTCTGATGCTTCGGGTCCAGTTCAATCAAAAGATACAACACCACCAACTAAACCTGTGATTCAAACAGACTTAACTGATAAAGGTGGTACGAAAGATCCAATTACAGTGACTACTGATCCAGGATCTAAAGTAGAATTGTTCGATAAAGATGGCAATAAGATTGGTGAGGGCATCGTCAATGATCAAGGTGTCGCTGAAATTACGCCAACTATGCCATTACCTGAAGGTAATATCACAGCCAAAGCAACGGATAATGCTGAAACACCGAATACGTCTGATGCTTCTGACCCAGTTAAATCGAAAGATACAACACCACCAACTAAACCAGTAATCCAAACTGATTTATCTGGCAAAGGTGGTACGAAAGATCCTATTATAGTAAACGCTGAACCAGGTTCTACAGTCGAATTATTTGATAAAGATGGAAACAAAATTGGTGAGGGCATCGCCAATGATCAAGGTGTCGCTGAAATCACACCAACTATGCCATTACCTGAAGGTAATATCACGGCGAAAGCAACGGATAATGCAGAATCACCGAACACGTCGGACGCTTCTGACCCAATCAAGGCGACAGATACAACGGCACCGGTTAAACCTGTTATCACAACTGATTTAACAGGCCAAGCTCATATGACACCAATCATTTCAGTAAACGCTGAACCAGGTTCTAAAGTAGAAATCTTCGATAAAGATGGCAATAAGATTGGTGAAGGTGTTGCTAATGATCAAGGTGTGGCTGAAATCACGCCAACAACACCAT
>NZ_MWJM01000041.1:0-1076 GCF_002018435.1 Mammaliicoccus fleurettii
CCCTAGAGGGGCCCCTCGTCCAAACAGTGCTCTACCTCCAATAATCATCACTTGAGGCTAGCCCTAAAGCTATTTCGGAGAGAACCAGCTATCTCCAAGTTCGATTGGAATTTCTCCGCTACCCACACCTCATCCGCTCACTTTTCAACGTAAGTCGGTTCGGTCCTCCATTCAGTGTTACCTGAACTTCAACCTGGACATGGGTAGATCACTTGGTTTCGGGTCTACGACCAGATACTCATTCGCCCTATTCAGACTCGCTTTCGCTACGGCTCCACATTTACTGCTTAACCTTGCATCAAATCGTAACTCGCCGGTTCATTCTACAAAAGGCACGCCATCACCCATTAACGGGCTCTGACTATTTGTAAGCACACGGTTTCAGGTTCTATTTCACTCCCCTTCCGGGGTGCTTTTCACCTTTCCCTCACGGTACTGGTTCACTATCGGTCACTAGAGAGTATTTAGCCTTGGGAGATGGTCCTCCCGGATTCCGACGGAATTACACGTGTTCCGCCGTACTCAGGATCCACTCAGGAGAGAAATAACTTTCGACTACAGGACCATTACCTTCTATGGTTGGTTTTTCCAAAACCATTCGTCTAATTATTTCCTTTGTAACTCCGTATTGAGTGTCCTACAACCCCAACAGGCAAGCCTGTTGGTTTGGGCTATTCCCGTTTCGCTCGCCGCTACTCAGGGAATCGAGTTTTCTTTCTCTTCCTCCGGGTACTAAGATGTTTCAGTTCTCCGGGTGTGCCTTCTCACATACTATGTATTCATATGTGGATAACATGACATAACTCATGCTGGGTTTCCCCATTCGGAAATCTCTGGATCAAAGCGTACTTACAGCTCCCCAAAGCATATCGTCGTTAGTAACGTCCTTCTTCGGCTTCTAGTGCCAAGGCATCCACCGTGCGCCCTTAATAACTTAATCTAATATTTCCTTATACATAATGTTTAAGAAAATAACTGTTATTAATCTGTGATGTCGTCTAAAAAGACGACGCGCGATTATTAAGCTTGAATTTCGTTAGAAATTCACTCGGTTTATTGCTTGGTAAAATCTATTT
>NZ_MWJM01000042.1:0-1020 GCF_002018435.1 Mammaliicoccus fleurettii
ATCTTCATCTATTCATTCCTCTAATTTCAAATTTTTCAATAATATACCGTTTAGATCCTAACTCAAAGCTGACTAGATAATTATTAAAAGGGTATTTTTTGTTCAAGTCATTAGCAATCTTTCGAGCTGTTGACCGTGGATATTTTGAACTATTAATCTTCCGTGTATACTTATGTAATATTATCTTACTACCTCCCTTTGCATTTTACGTTTCAATCGTTGCTTATATAGATACTCTTTACTTGGTTCTAAACTAGACAATATCTCATCTAGTAAGTCAAACGCTTCTCCGTTATCTCCTACGCTATCAATCTTTTTAAGGGTAAGTTCGTGCATTTCATCATCATTGAAAAACATAGTAAGATAAGGGAATGCTACGGTATTCGGTAAGCTCAAACGTGATTTAGTCATTTTTAAGTTAGGATATTTACCTGTTTCAGCTTTAACTTTTGATTCAAACTGACTTATTCCGACACCTTGCTCTTTTAGCGTGCTAGTAATTCTTTCATATAATTCTTCGTTTGTCATTATGCTATAACCTCAATTATTTCTGTATGCTTTTTAACTGCATATCTTTGTTCTTCTGGAAGTAATTCGTTCCATTTTAAAGCCTCTTTTTTATTATAAAACTTACGTGATTTAATTTCTTTTTCCAATATCCAAGTTACTGTATAGTATGTAAATTCATCTTTCATTATCCAATTACTCCTGTCTTGATGTTTAGCCTTTGCTGGCTTGATAAGTGATATAAATTGCACCACTTACAGTGATAAGCTCTGACTGGTATCTTATCAGCTTTATTTTTCCTATGCTGGGCATTAGCTATTGAGTATAAAGCACCCATTTTTGTGTATTTGCGTTTCTTACACATATTATTCACTAGCTTTCTTGATCATTGCTTGCTTATAAGCCACAATCGTTCCGTCAAACATAGCGCTTTGGATTTCTCCTTGTTTAATAAACCCTTTTTGTTCTAATTGAATTACTTGTTTTGTTAATCCCTGTCTCTTATACACATCT
>NZ_MWJM01000043.1:0-900 GCF_002018435.1 Mammaliicoccus fleurettii
AGATGTGTATAAGAGACAGTGTCAAGCCTTAATTCCATTTCTTTCTTTTATGAATTTGTTTATACTATCTTGATTTAATCGTTTAGATATTTTTCTTAGTTCCTCATTAGTTTTAGCCATTTCACTTTTATTCTTTTTATTTTTCTTTCTTTTATCACTAACTTTTTGTTTGCACTCACAGCACTTTAAATAACTTACACCACTTGCTTTTCTTATTTGCTGACACTTAATACATTTATTTTTCATTTTTTGTTTCTCCTTTATTATATTTATATCTTATCATTTCTTTTTGTATTTGTCAAACATTAAGTTTTTCCCCCCGTCAAGTAATTACTAGAGATTCTTGCTTGAAAGTTAATTTGTTATTTGTCGTAAGCTCTAATTTAGTGTAATTACTCCGCTCATTTAGTTTTACGTGCTGTGAATTGGCATAAACTAATCAGCACAACCTGTCAGCAAATGCTGCAATTTCAGTAAGTAAGTTAAACAACGGCTTTCAAATAGTATGAAACTAAGACACCTTAAACTTAAATACTTATCTCTTATAGAGTTACATGGGGTTTATGTAATCAGGTATTCTCGACTTCATAGCTTACTCAGCTCGTTTTGATGTTTATCACATCGCTATACTTTCGTACCTCAACCGCCTATGGGTTATATATTCAATTACATAGATAATAATAACATAGACATTTTCACTTGTCAACTATTATATACTTATATTTTAACATATTGCATTTTACACTTTGAGTTATCATGTGTTATGTAAAATATTCTGTTCCCTCTAATCACAATTCCAGTACAAGATAAAAAGATTATCAAACACTCCGGAATTCCTTTAGAAATCTTACAAACAATAAGCTAATTGCGCTTACTGATACCTGTCTCTTATACACATCT
>NZ_MWJM01000045.1:0-666 GCF_002018435.1 Mammaliicoccus fleurettii
AATGAACATTGAAAACTGAATGACAATATGTCAACGTTAATTCCAATAATTGAGTACTTATAGTACTTCAAAGAGTGATTGGCTTAACCAATCAAAAATGAGCTAATCAAGCTTACTTCTATTATGGAGAGTTTGATCCTGGCTCAGGATGAACGCTGGCGGCGTGCCTAATACATGCAAGTCGAGCGAACAGATGAGAAGCTTGCTTCTCTGATGTTAGCGGCGGACGGGTGAGTAACACGTGGGTAACCTACCTATAAGACTGGGATAACTCCGGGAAACCGGGGCTAATACCTGATAATATTTTGAACCGCATGGTTCGATAGTGAAAGGCGGCTTCGGCTGTCACTTATAGATGGACCCGCGCCGTATTAGCTAGTTGGTAAGGTAATGGCTTACCAAGGCGACGATACGTAGCCGACCTGAGAGGGTGATCGGCCACACTGGAACTGAGACACGGTCCAGACTCCTACGGGAGGCAGCAGTAGGGAATCTTCCGCAATGGGCGAAAGCCTGACGGAGCAACGCCGCGTGAGTGATGAAGGTTTTCGGATCGTAAAACTCTGTTGTTAGGGAAGAACAAATTTGTTAGTAACTGAACAAGTCTTGACGGTACCTAACCAGAAAGCCACGGCTAACTACGTGCCAGCAGCCGCGGTAATACGT
>NZ_MWJM01000046.1:0-664 GCF_002018435.1 Mammaliicoccus fleurettii
CCAATCTTATTGCCATCTTTATCGAAGATTTCAACTTTAGTTCCAGGGTCAGCTTTTACAACGATTGGATCTTTCGTACCACCTTTACCTGTTAAGTCTGTTTGAATCACAGGTTTAGTTGGCGGTGTTGTATCTTTTGATTTGACAGGTTCAGAAGCATCAGATGTATTCGGTGTTTCCGCATTATCCGTTGCTTTCGCTGTAATATTACCTTCAGGTAATGGTTTTGTTGGCGTGATTTCAGCGACACCTTGATCATTTGCGATACCTTCACCAATTTTGTTTCCGTCTTTATCGAAGATTTCAACTTTAGTTCCAGGGTCAGCTTTTACAACGATTGGATCTTTCATACCACCTTTACCTGTTAAGTCTGTTTGAATCACAGGTTTAGTTGGCGGTGTTGTATCTTTCGATTTGACAGGTTCAGAAGCATCAGATGTATTCGGCGTTTCAGCATTATCTGTCGCTTTAGCAGTGATATTACCTTCAGGTAATGGTTTTGTTGGTGTGATTTCAGCTACGCCTTGATCATTTGCGATACCTTCACCAATCTTATTGCCATCTTTATCGAAGATTTCAACTTTAGATCCAGGGTCAGCTTTTACAACGATTGGATCTTTCATACCACCTTTACCTGTTAAGTCTGTTTGAATCACAGGTTTAG
>NZ_MWJM01000047.1:0-647 GCF_002018435.1 Mammaliicoccus fleurettii
ACTATTAGAATGTATTGCACATTCAAAACTAGATAGTAAGCAGATTTTACGGCGTTAAACCGAGTTAAAAATTTTGATTAAGTCTTCGATCGATTAGTATTCGTCAGCTACACACATTACTGCGCTTACACCCCGAACCTATTAACCTCATCATCTTTGAGGGATCTTATAACCGAAGTTGGGAAATCTCATCTTGAGGGGGGCTTCATGCTTAGATGCTTTCAGCACTTATCCCGTCCATACATAGCTACCCAGCTATGCCGCTGGCGCGACAACTGGTACACCAGAGGTATGTCCATCCCGGTCCTCTCGTACTAAGGACAGCTCCTCTCAAATTTCCTACGCCCACGACGGATAGGGACCGAACTGTCTCACGACGTTCTGAACCCAGCTCGCGTACCGCTTTAATGGGCGAACAGCCCAACCCTTGGGACCGACTACAGCCCCAGGATGCGATGAGCCGACATCGAGGTGCCAAACCTCCCCGTCGATGTGAACTCTTGGGGGAGATAAGCCTGTTATCCCCGGGGTAGCTTTTATCCGTTGAGCGATGGCCCTTCCATGCGGAACCACCGGATCACTAAGTCCGTCTTTCGACCCTGCTCGACTTGTAAGTCTCGCAGTCAAGCTCCCTTGTGCCTTTACAC
>NZ_MWJM01000048.1:0-572 GCF_002018435.1 Mammaliicoccus fleurettii
GAACTATCAAAATTTTCTTGGATATCCATAAGTACAGCACCAATTAATCTAAAAGCAGAGTCTAAATTAGGGAAAGTCTTAATGACTTTCTCTCTTTTTCTAACTTGCATATTGATGTTCTCAATAGAATTAGTCGTACGTAAACTTTTATGATGTTGTGCTGGGAACCTATAGAACTGAGCAGCATCTTCGAAGCCTTGATCTAATATATTGAGTGCTTCTGAATACTTTGGATTATTTTGATATTTAGTTATCAGTTCTTCTTTAAGCTGTAATGCATGTTGATAAGTAGGTGCTTTAAAAATAGATTTAAGTAACAGTTTTGCATCTTCAGAATTTTTCTTAGGGAAACGTTCAACAATGTTTTTAAGAAAATGAAAAGTACAACGTTGCCAAGATGAATCTATAAATTGAGATTTAATAGATTTAATAAGACCAGAATGAGCATCAGAAATAATAAGCTCTGGTGTCGTTAAACCACGCATTCTAAGGTCTTCAAAAAATTCAGACCAAGCCTTTTCAGATTCTTGATTAGAAATTTTAAAGCCAATAATTTCACGCTGTCTAAGTTC